>DNPQ01000393.1 GCA_003501335.1 Bacillota bacterium | reverse complement strand
GCTAACGACAAATGTGGAAACTTAAAATGTGATGAAAATGATAGATTTGACAAAAATATATACTACAGATTATCAACGATATAATTTGACGTTAGTCAGAATGCTTGGAAACCTCACTGCTAAAAGGATTTGATAATAAAATTGAGTATATTTGTGGTTAATTTTATGGATTAAATGAGAATAACAGAGAGAAAATATTTAGATACTTATATTCAGTCTATTGGAAATGAAATTCCAAGTTTAATAAAGAATTTTGATTTTTCTGAAAACAAAAAGGGATTTGACTATCTGACAAAATCATCTGCGGTTTATTCATCGAATATTGAGGGAAATAGTATCGATTTGAATTCTTATATGAACTATGAATTGAATAAAGATAAATTCAAGGTTGGAAAAGAGATTGAGGAAATTGAGGATTTGATAGAGGCGTATGAGTTTGCACAAAAAAATAATTTGACTGAGAAGCATTTATTGACTTGCCATAAAATATTCTCAGAGACTTTATTAATTAAAAGCAAAAGAGGAAAATATAGAATCGAGCAAGTTGGAGTTTTTGGCAAATCAGGATTAGCTTATATGGCAATTGAGCCTGAATTTGTTGCGCAAGAAATGAAAGTATTTTTTCAAGATATTGAAGGATTAATATCATCAAATCTTAATGAAAAAGAAGTCTTTTATTTTGCAGCATTGATTCATTTAAGATTTGCTCATATTCACCCATTTCGAGATGGAAACGGAAGAGCTGCTCGTTTACTCGAAAAGTGGTTTATTGCAGAGAAATTAGGTCGTGATTTTTGGAAAATATCATCTGAGGAATACTATAAAGTAAATCAAGCCAGATATTATGAAACAATAAATTTGGGAGTTAATTATTATGAATTGGATTATGGCAAATGTTTAGGATTTTTAGAAATGCTTCCAAATTGTTTAAAATAAAGCACGAAAGCACAATCGAGTAGGCAGCCGATAGGTTTATAGCCTATCGGAGAACCTCTCACACCACTGTACGTACGGGTCTCGTATACATCGGTTCACTAAACAATGGGAAATAATGGATAACTTTTGAGATGTGGAGCCACTTTCAGATACCAGGTTAACAAGGCTTCATAGCCTCGTTTTTCAAGTCTGTCAATGGTAATTGTGGTCCTCAGGATAGGGCTTTGGGCAATAGCCCAACCACCCATCCTACTTCTGCTCCAAGCATAGGCATCGTCAGGGTTAACGCCAAGTCTTAAAAGATTCTTCCGCTTACGCTCACTTTTCTTCCAATGATGCCAAATACAATACCGTAATCGGTTACGAAGCCACCCATCCAACTCTTTTAGTTTTTCATGAATGCTTGCCAAACGGAAATTGTTAATCCAACCCCGCTGTACCTCTTTTAGTTTTTGTATACGCTCGTCGAAGCTCATGGGCCTTGTTTTGCGGGTAATCTCTTTTAGTTTGGATTTGAACGAATCCCACCGTTTCTCCTGGACTACGAGTTGGTATTTGCCCTTCTCACCTTTTCGGTAAGTAGGGACAAATCCATACCCAAGTATTTTGAAGTCAAGCGGACGACGGATACCGCTCTTTTCACGGTTGATTGATAGTTTCAGTTTGTCCCGGAGGAAAACATAAACACTGTTACCAATCTTTTTGGCTTCCTGCTTAGTTTTGCAATAGATACTGAAGTCATCGGCATAGCGTACAAACCGGAGTTGCCGTTTTTCCAATTCCATGTCCAGTTCATGTAGTATGATATTGGACAATATTGGGCTTATTGGGCTTCCTTGTGGTACTCCTTTTCTGCGTTTGGTCAGTTTTCCGTCCTGCAAAATTGGCACTCTTAGCCAACGCCTGATTAGTTGAAGCGTAGTTGGGCATTTTATCTTCCGGTAAAGCAATTCCATAAGCAAACAGTGGTCAACTTCATCAAAGAACCCCTTCAGGTCTATATCAACAATGTGTTGGTAGCCTGAATTGATGTATTCCAATGACTTTAATACCGCTTGCTGGGTGTTGCGTTCCGGCCTGAACCCAAAACTGTAAACGGAGAACATATACTCGAACCTGGGCATTATTATACGGCTAACTGCTTGTTGCAACATCCGGTCTACGACCGTTGGGATGCCCAATAGGCGCATTTTGCCATTGCCTTTACTGATTTCCTTTCCCCTGATGGGTTGCGGGATGTAGTCCCCATGACGAATCTGATCTGTAAGATAGGCCCTGTTTTTGTCAAGGTATCCTTTCAGTTCTTTTACGCTCATTTTGTCTACGCCTGCTGCCCCTTTGTTGCGGATTGCTTCGTGACATGCATGGGTTAGGTTGCCAGCATTTAGAACCAGATCAATTGTTTGCATACGTTTTTGTCCCCTTCTTCTTTCCTGTTGCATTTGCCGGCGGCTTCCGCCAATTGGCGGATCCGTTCGGCATGGCAACTGTTTAATGTTCGGCCCTTCACCGCTTTGTGAGTCCTCCGATTCATTCATCGGCCCGTTACTGTCTGCTACTATGGCCTCTGCTGACTTCTTGGTATTTAGGAAACCGAACCTAATCCAAGACCTCCCCCGTAAGAGCTTTTTCCTTCATCCAATGGCTGCGGAATCTACATGATTATCCTTTTGTATTCGTTGGGCGTTGCAGTGATGTGCCTACTTACCCGAATAATCGTGCCTCATATCCCGTTTCTGTCCGTCAGCACCGGATTTTGCCGTTTGGCTTCCTTCACTGCTATCGTCACCGATAACCAGCTTGCCACTTGCTAATACTTCCGGGCGTTACCCCAGCGTATAAGGGGTTTGCACCCTCTGGAAAAAATTACACTTGCTGTTTTCTGTTTATGTAAAGTTTATTTGTATTTTTAAACTTTTTCAATAGCTTACAGCAAGTGCGCTACTGCTCATGCAGGGCGCACACAAGCAGCATAGTTCATAAGGGTTTTTGTGGGTGTGATAAGTTTAAAGTCCGCATCAACTTTCGGTTCGGATCAGACATCGACCAAACCTGCTTTCCTTTACAAGCCATACCGCAGCCGTTGTGGTGCATTTTAAGAAACACAGTCAGAGTGTTTTAGTAAGTTCTGAGTTTTCCTTTAGAATTTTGAATTAATCCTTCCATAAATAGAAAAGATTGCATAGATTTGTATCTAAATGAATACAGATTGTTAAATGTACATAATTGAGAAAACAGACGAATTTGACAAATGGCTGAGAAAACTGAAAGATTTAAGAGCCAAAGCTAAAATTTTGTTTCGCATTCAAAAGATTGAGAATGATGAACACTTTGGAGACTGCGAACCTGTTGGTAATGGGATTCGGGAATTAAAAGTTGACTACGCTAAAGGTTACAGAGTATATTTTAAAGAATCAGACGGTAAAATCATTATTCTACTCATTGGTGGAGATAAATCAACTCAACAGAAAGACATTGAAAAGGCAAAAGAGATTTTAAAAAGAATTAAAAAATAGAGATATGGAAACTTCAAAATTTGATATAGCTGACTATTTAGATAGTAACGAAATGATTGCAGAATATCTTAATGTTGTTTTGGCAGAAGGAAATGATTCAGATGTAATTACAGCAATCGGACATATTGCAAAATCAATTGGCATGACAAAAATCGCCCAGGAAACTGGATTAAGTAGACCAAGTTTATACAAAGCGCTATCTGATGGAGCTAAGCCTCAGTTTGAAACA
>DNPQ01000281.1 GCA_003501335.1 Bacillota bacterium | reverse complement strand
GTGGTCACAAACGGCTTGCCGGAGCCTTCGAGCGCCGCCCCCATCGTCTCGACGGCGCGCAGATCGATTGCCAGTGAGCCGGTGAAGTCTGAGAAGTCGTTTTTAAATGCCAGGTGAATGACGCCATCCGCTGCTACGGCGCCGCTGCGAAGGCTGTCAAGGTCGTCAAGGGAACCGCGGTGCGCCTCGGCCCCGGCTTCTTTCAATGCAGCGGCGCTATTGTCTGAGCGGGTGAGACCGACGACTTTATGACCGGCGCTGATGAGTTCCCGGACGACGGCGGAACCGATATAACCTGTTGCTCCTGTGACAAAAATACGCATGCTAAAGTCTCCCTTTTTGTGGTAAAATAAAAATCAGATGTAATAAAATGAGGATTCCTCCACTTATTATATTAACGGAGGGTCCCTCACTTTGTCAACTAATTTTTATATCCATGTGAAAGGAGTGGCTTCCAATGAACAAGCCAACCCAAGTCGGCCGAGCAGTACGGGCGGATGCACAGCGTAATTATGCCAGTCTGTTGAATTCGGCGCGTGCCGCGGTCTCGGAACACGGGGCTGACATCGTCCTCGAAGACGTCGCCAAGTCGGCTGGGGTCGCAATTGGAACCCTGTATCGCCACTTCCCTACGCGTCAGGATCTCCTGGAAGCAGTGTTCCTGGATGAGACCCATGAATTGAAGGCGCACGCTGAAAAACTCGCAAGCGTTCCGGATCCGCTGGACGCTCTGATCAGCTGGTTCCGTCTGCAAATGGACTTTGCGGCTCGCGGGCGGAGCATGGGAGCAGCTATCATGGCTGCCAAGCACGTTCCGGGAACGAGAATCTATGCCGCCAACGAAGCCATGCACAAGGCGGGAGAAGTACTGTTGCAGAGCGCCCAGGCCGCAGGACAAATCCGCAAGGATGTCCATAGTATCGACGTGATACGTCTGGTCTACGGAATCGTCATGGTGAACGAATATGCCTCCGATCCGGATGGAGCCCAACGAATGCTCGATCTGGTCATCGCCGGAATCAGAACGAACGAGCCGGAGTGAAAATTGTACTCATTGCATGGCCTGTATCTGTGCCTGTCCCCAAGAAGCCATTGAATATAAAAGCAAGTCCCAGGGCAAACCGCGGTATTACAATGGTGGATATCAGCAGGAATAAAGTTTGGAAAAGCCGGGGTTTCAATCCCGGCTTTTAATATTTCACGATCGGAAAAATTATAATCATAAGAGTCGAAAAACAGCACCCATCAAGATTAAATAAAACTTATTTGATTGCATTGTGAGCATTCAGTTCCGCCTTTTGAATAGCGGGAGGAGTCAGATTCTTGCTGATAAAAACCTCATTCGTATAATTTAAGAGCTGAACTCCAGTCACTTTATTTTCCTGATTGATAAAAAATAATACGTTGATATCTTCCTCCGGTGATAGGAATGGGTCATCGCTTGCTGAGATCTCTTTAATTTTTATGGGCCGGGTTGCTTTTTGCATTGAAAAAGTATAATGGTTATCCGTATTGCCTATTAAATAATTGGTTTTCATTACGTTACAGGATTTGTTTTTTTTAAGATTTCCGCTTTTGATGAGCAATTCGATAGTCCAGGGTACATCTTCATCAAATATCAACAGGGGTTGGTTATATTTTAGGATCTCTTTATGCATTGGCAGGGGAAGGCCCATAGTCATGGAATCATTGACTTCATAGCCTTCCCCATTCCAGGCAATGGTTTCTATCGATCGAGAGGGAAGTGCAGAATCATAGGATATTGCCGACAGCTCCCGGTAACGCAGAGTACAATCCGTTGCAAGTTTCAATAAGTCTGCCCGTCTCTCATAAAGTTTGCCATCCCGATACCAGAACCCTTTGCCTTGAATAACCCAAACATCCTCATCTTTCCATTTCTCGGAACCCGTAACGGTGTATTCATAATACCCTGCAAATCGGTTGCCCTCCATTCTGGAAAACTCCCAGCTTTGCCCGGGACTGAAATTAACTATCTCGGCTGAACAGATCGTACGACTGGATAATGAAAAAATGACGAATAAAATGAAAAGGAAGATAAGGCCCGATTTGATCTTCAAAATATCACTCCCATATTGATCCGGCTTTGAATACCAATTCTGTATGGATAGAAATAATCCTATGGAGGCTATAAAATATTTCCTTGGCGTATTCAAAGAAAACTAGACCCGCTACCGTAGGTAGCAGGTCTAGTTTTGTAATCTTTATCATTCGAATTCGATATTATCATTATAACACCGATTTGGGAATTTTTGGTGCCAAAAAAGTTCCGGGGGAGAAGGCGTTAAGCTGGGGAAAGAAGGGAATTTTGTGCCGGGCTTAAAGGCGGATACAAAAAAGCCTTTTGTTGATACCAGGCGATGGGCTTTATTATAAAAAATAGAGCCCGCTCTTCTGTCCTGGCTTTTCATTCAATTTTTAATTTTAACATATCTCTAATAAATTTCACATACATATAAGCTATAATTATATATTGCGAATTTGAATTTTAATTCAAAAAGGAGTTTGATTAATTAATGAAAAGGTTTAGTTTGATTATCCTAGCTTTGGCAGTATTTTGTTCTCTTTCATTTACTGCTCTAGGTTATAGTCCCAAAGCTAAGGCTCTGCCAAATAGTAATTATGCTTTAAATGATAAGGGTCCAGGCCCAAATGAGCAGGGTCCGAACCAACCGGGCCCAAAAAGAAAAGCTCCTTCTAAAAAGAAGGCACCCAAAAAGAGAGCACCTAAACCTAAACAAGGACCTCCACGTGATGATAAGCAACCCCGAGGAAGACAGCAAGGACATGATCAGCAACAACCTCCACGTGATGATCAGCAACCTCACGATTGACAAAGGTGATAAAAAAGCGACTTGTTAAAAAAACCAGGTTGCTTTTTTATTTCTAAAGGTAAAAATGCCACCACCTAACTATTATAGGCAGTAAGGCAACTTTCAAATGGGTATCTCCACTGTTAATTTAAATTGATAACTTCATGATAAACTTCGGCTGGGATGAAAATGGTCCAAAGCGGCAGGAGTTTATGCGGTTTGACCAGGAAATGTTTCAAAAATTTACGATGATGATTGCAGAAGGAAAAGCAGATGACAGTATCCGGAGCGACTTGGAAGCCGACAAGGGGGCGCACACATTCGCTTTTATGACAACCGGATTTTTTCATCGGCTTTCAATAACCGGTCAAACGCTAATAGCTTTTTAGTTTTCAACTTTATTGTAATTTTCATGGAAATAAAAAAACTGATAAGCCTGATAGATTAAAGTTTACCGGTTTCCAATAGTATTTGAGCGGATCATCTGTAACGCGCCTTTTCATTTCGATCAGTTTAAAATTTTAGCTTTCAAAAAACCGCTTACATTGTAATATTCATTTAATAAGTGATCAAGTACAATGCTAGCAGCCAAAACTTCTTCGTCGGTATAACCTTTTTCATCCCATAATTGCTGCATCTGATGACGGGAAATCCGGATTTGTTCGATGAGTTTTTCCAAAGGAACAGAGTTTTTACTGACTGACATTCCCCATTGATACCTCAATTCAATTCAGCATCGTCGCTATTATTAAGCGAACAAAGCGTATCCAGGTAATTTCCATTAATCCATCATCACTTTAACGGAGGATGAAAGGAACATAATGATAAAACGTTTGTATATTTACCCCTTTGCTGGATCAAGATAATGACAAGGTTCAGTGTATTCCTAAGTAACTTTGTATATCAATTAGGAAACTCTTACCAATATATTATACTGTTATTTCAATATTATTGCAATAAGTATCACTATGATTGAAATATGTTTCACTTTCTGTGCCTCTATAATGAGACATAAAGAGGTGGCTATGTTTGCAGGATAATTTTTTAGAAAAATATCGCGAGATTGGCAGAAGGATTGCTTTTTATCGCAATAAGCGGGGTATCTCCCAGGAAACCCTGGGCGAAAAGATCAACTACAGTAAAAGTTATATTAGCAAGATCGAAGCTCCCGGCTCGAATGTTCCTTATTCATTAGATATTTTATTTGCAATCGCCGCAGGATTAGAAGTAGACCCAGTTATTTTTCTTTTGCCGATCAGTGACGAGAATTTCGAAAATTATCGAACCGATCAATAAACCGACGTTTTGTATTTGTCTTGTCTTTTTCCTTTGCGCTCTTTCGTTTTAGGACAATGGCCCCAGCCTCCCATCTGCCTTAACAAGATACCAATTTTTTGATATGCTCAAACTGAGATACTGGCCTGAAAGGCGAGGATATTGTTTGAAAATATCAGTAGAGAAGTTTGAATTTTATTCAAGGTTTTGGGATGGGTTCATTCATATCAATTATTTTCAAATTCAACCTATTCTTGGGGATTGTAATAATCGGAAATAAGGCCCTCGATATCTTCCGTTCTTTTTGATCCAGGTTGTTCCTTTCCCTTTGGCTTTAAAACACGATGAACTTCCTTTAAGGTTCCATCCAAGTCTTCAACATCCATCAGCATCATCGCGTTAAGCACGATATCGTAACAGTTATCGTTCCTCCGCAATGCGAACTTAATTGACTGCCAGTTATGCTCTACTATAAATAATGCACCCCATTACCGTTCCATAATATAGCGTGAATCTTTAATAGTCTCTGTTATCCGGAAGCCTAATTTTTTATACAAAGAAACGGTTCCGGAATTTTGGATAAAAACGTAGAGGAAAACAGGCAAATCTGTTTCTGCGGTGCATTTACGGATGATTGCACTCCCGATACCTTGGTTTTGATAGGGCAAGAAAATAAATAAATCGTCCAGTTCCATTTTTCCCTTAGCAGAATGGAAACGGTAATATCCGACTTTTTGACGGCCCTCAAAAATACAGGTATATTCACCGATGTGTTTTTCAATTTTGCTCCGCACCCATAACAGCACTTTGGAATAGTCGATTTGCGAAGTGTTTTCATAGCGGTCAATCAAATCCTTGTTGAGTTGAAACAGCGGCTCAATATCCTCTTTTTCGGCAGGCGCATAAGTCAGATTCATGGCGAACTCACCTCACAGCCAGACAGCCCAGTCGCCGTAATCGAATGTCCCGCTGCCATGGTGCAGCTTGCCGTCGGCGTTCAGTTGCCGGAAGGCATCCCGCATCCGGACAAGGATTTCCGGCCCGATATCCAGGCTGTGGTGCGCCGGAAACACCCGCTGCACCGGCAGTGCCGCAATCTTCTCCAAAGAGGCCAAATACGCCTGGGGATCGGTGGAAGGGTAGTAGGCGAACAGCGTGTCTTTATAGACCAGGTCGCCGGTAAAAAGATAGCCGCGGTCCTTTTCCCAAAAGCACATATGCCCCGGTGAATGTCCGGGAGTATGCAGTACCTGAATGCTGCGGCCCCCAATGTCAATTTCGTCGCCATCCTTTAGCACCCTTGCCGGTGACCCCTGAAAGAATTCATATTTGTTTACGTCATAACCTTCCGGCAGGTCGCAGCGGTCAACTACCATGCCTTTGATCTGCTCCATGGTCAGGGGGAATCCGCCGTTCAGCCAGTTCAGTTCATTCTCATGAGCGTAAAAGTCTGGAAAATATTGGTGGCCTCCGATATGGTCCCAATGGATGTGGGTGGCAACGGCGGTAACCGGCTGGCCCGTCAGCTTTCGGACTTCATCATAAATATTACCGATACCAAGGCCGGTATCTATCAGAAGACTGCGCTCCGAACCGTTCAGAAGATAGCAGTGCGTTTCCTCCCAATGCCGGTATTCGCTGATGATATGGGTATCTGCGTCAATACGGTCTATGGTAAACCAATCGTTCATCAATGGATCTCCTTCAAATTTTGATCGCCTGGTAATGTCCTTCACCCGTTGCAAGCACGGAAGGAAGCGAGTCTTTCGTCAACGGATTCTTTGGCGTATTCAAAGATAACTAACCCGCTACCTACGGTAGCGGGTTTGGTTTGCAATCTTTAGCATTCGACTTTGATAGTATCATTATAACACCATTTTGGGAATCTTTGGTGCCAAAAAAGTTCCGGGGGATAAGGCGTCAAGCTGGGAAAAGAAGGGAATTTTGTGCCGGGCATAGGCCAACCGCTCCAGGGTTTGGTTCAACCGCCTTACTCTTCTTTTAAATATTGATGCCGGATATATTCCTTAATCTTTTCACATTCAGCCTCTTATACCAAAGAAATTAACCCAGTATCCACTTGAGTCAGGACTGTTTATTTTCCACTTGTTGAATCCAATTAAGCATTACATCGATGGATAGTCCAATATTACCCATATGGCAGTGATTATGAGCTTGTTCTTTTCTTGTAAACAAACGAGTGGTTAAGGAACGAACATTTGTAAGAGTTTGACTTTGTTCAAAGAATTGGTTCAAAGGGATATAGTGATCTTCTTGTGCGGCCATGAGAAGAACATCCTGCAAGACCAGGGATGAAATTTCAGTTGTATTGTAGGATATCATCTTTCTCAAGAACTCGTAAGGGGTTTGGCTGCCGGTGATATGCATTCCCTGGTTGATGGCCCATTCAAGCATGAGACTTTTTCCCATCAATTTTTCAAAGATGGCGTTTACTTCTGGAATCTTTTCGTTAATCATAAGGCTGTGGAACTGCTCTCTGAAGTTATCCGGAATTTGCCGGGAAACGATTTCGTAAAAATTTGCGCAGACGTCGTCGGCAATGACCCTTTCAATACGACTTTCAAATGCGGCTGCGCGTATGACGAGATATCCACCCAATGACATTCCAATCAAGGTGACATTGTTAAGGTTAAAGAAATCCAATACGGCTTTAACAGGTTTTTCCCATTCAGGGGTCATTGGGATTTTATTATCCTCTAAGGTAATTCCCTGACCGGGACCGTCAAAGCATACAACATCATATCCTGCATCTTTGAAGACAATTGCCATTAAGAATAATTCTTCAACATAGCTATCAAAACCGCCAAAAAGAACAATCGTTCCTTTTGGATGCTCCGGAGTAAAACGGTAGGCAGAAAGAAAACTAGTTTCATAAGGGACCTTATGGTGCTGATCCTGACTGATATTAAAATATCCCTGCATAAGTGCGATAAACTGTTTACGGGCGGTTTCCTTTTGGGGATTGTGCGACGGTATATAGAATTCTGCACCACGCAGATAATAGGCGGCCCTTAATGGCTGCCCCTCGCTTAAAGCTTTTTTGGAAAGGGCTAGAAAGGTATCGATATATTCGGTATAAGTATGAATGGAGGGGCTGACCTTTCGCATTTCATTAAGCATACCGGGGTCGTTGGTCCAGTTATAAAAACGGTTCATTTGAAAATTGATGCTAAAATCCGGATGCAAATCATTATAAAAGCCAATTGGGAAATCTTTGTTGGTCATTTTTTTATTTAACATAATGGCATCTCCTTCTTTTGTTTTATAATTGGAGTATAATAAAAGCTGCCGGGCTTAACAATGATTGATTTTGCTTATTCTGTCGGTTAAACAACAAATGTACCCCCTTTGTCGCATAGTAATAAAATAATAGACAGAAGGATGGCTATATGTCTAAAAGGACCGATTTGCGTGTTTTGAAAACACAAAAGCTTATCCGGGACTCCTTTTTAAGCTTGATTGACAAAAAGGGGTTTGCGATCATTACCATCAATGATATTGCTGAGAAAGCGCAAATCAACCGTTCGACATTTTATCTTCACTATACCGATAAATATGCTCTACTGGATAAAATGGTTGACGAGGCAATGGAAAAACTAGTAGCGCTGGTAGCGCCGGAAGCACATATTCAGAGCAAGAACCTTGATGTTGAAAGTTTACGACAGAATATTCAGGCAATCTTGACGATCATTGCAGAAGATGTGATATTTTATAAAATAATCTTTGGAGAGAACAGAATGTTCAATCTTCGCGAAAAGATGGCAGATATCCTGAAGCAGAAGTTCGGACAAAGTTTTCGCGAACAGACGCTTATTCCAGATGAATTATTTCTTGAGATGGTTACATCATTATATATGGGAGCCATTGCTTGGTGGCTTTCTCGGGGAACGGCTTATTCACCTTCATACATGGCTCAGCAATTGGTTAAAATAGTCACGATGGGACCGGCAAAAGTTTGTGGATTAATTGATACGGAAGGTTGATGTTTTCCCGCCCGGCACTTGAATATAACAGTAAGCTGTAAAAAGGGCTATTTTAGCGGATCAATTTTTTTAAACTCCAAGAAAAGATTGCAAAAGCAAACCCGCTACCGTAGGTAGCGGGTTTTGATGTTTTCATTCGACTTTGATACTATTATTATAACACCTTTTTGGGAATTTTTGGTGCCAAAAAAGTTCCGGGGGAGAAGGCGCCGAGCTTGGAAAAGGGTGAAGTTTTGTGCCAGGCTTATTCCCCAATGACATTTTCCGCATGGGTTTTCACCCAATCGGTCGCAAAGGGTATAAAGGCCCGGGTGGACGGGCGTAACATTTTCCGGGAGGGCA
>DNPQ01000288.1:11464-24361 GCA_003501335.1 Bacillota bacterium | reverse complement strand
AGGATACTTTAGAAGTTAACGAATTGTTGGATAGCGACTATCCACTGCCTACTAAGATTGAAAATGAAGAAACTTTAGTGATCGTCACCTTGTGCACAACTGGAGAAGGTGGAGCCGCGCTTATTAAAAACATTTTGGAAAAACAATTGAGTTTTAGCGACAATCACTTCAAAATTATTCCCCTCAGTATTCTTGGAAACGAGAATATTGAAACCAAACTTAAAAATATCAAAGAAGAATACCGCTTAATTTGTGTGGTGGGTTCATTCAGAGTCAATACGGATGTTCCACAGTATGGCATTGATCGAATTCTGGACCAAAGCGCCCTGCAAGATATTCAAAAGTTAATCGATATTGAAAACGCTTATCTCAAAATCGGCGATACTTTTGAAAATCATCTCCGGAATATCGACGGTCAACTCGTCCTTCAAGGGATCAAAAAATTTATTAAACATATTGAAGATAGTTTAGATATTAAAATAGCGACCAGTATTTTAATCGGTATCGCCATGCATATGGGCTGTATGATTGATAGGATTAAAAGTGGCGGAAATGTTTCTGAATTTATAGGCAAAGAACCATTCATCCAAGATCATTCCAGACTTTATCAATTCATCAAGCGAGAATGCGCGGAATTAGGTAAACAGTATCAGATTGAAATCTCTGAAGATGAAATTTGCCATCTGGTCGTTCTTTTTAATCCTAAAAATATTGGGTAAATTTTCATGAATTTCAACTGCCTCCAAAAATCCAATCCATCCAGTGAATTTATTTTGACTGTCCTTCTGAATCCCTAAAAATATTAATCTCCATGTTGGTGTCCATTAGCATCCAAGTGCCAACATGGAGATTAAAAAATATCAGTAAAAACAGGAATACCCAAAACAGTGAGAGCTGAGTAATAAAATCGGAGAACTTCTAGACGGAGCCAGTATGAAAAGTATGCGGCCTTCAAAAATCCTACCAAAGGAAAACGAAATCCTTATTCTCCACAACCGGAATCAATCAATGCAACGAGGCTGTCAACAGCTTCCTGCTCATCTTCACCTGCAGCGCTGATTTTTACTCCGACACCATTAGCCAAACCCAGTGTCAGCACCATAACCATGGACTTGGCATTGCAGGACTTGCCGCTTTCCATATTAGAGATCGTAATCTTGGACTTATATTTGGCAGTCTCTCTTACGAAATTTGAGGCCGGACGCGCATGCAAACCAGTGGAATTATTGATCTTCGTAGTTTTCTCGTACATGATAAAAAGCTCCTTTATAAGAGTTATACTTACAAAATGTAGGCAAGCTGTTTTTTTAAATAAGCTTCAACCTCTCCAGCCGTATCCAGATCACAGACATTCCGTGCCAATTCGGCTGTACGTGGTGCATCCAGCTTACAAATGTTTTTCTTGATTTGGGCCACACCTGACAGTCCCATGCTGAGTTGACGTATGCCCAAGCCAAGTAATACGGCAGAGGCCAGCTGATCACCGCCCATCTCCCCGCACACGGCCACCTGCTTACCCATAGTGTAGAAGGCTTTTGCTACCTGTCCAATTAAGCGGAACAATGCAGGATTGTACATCTGGTAGTACTGACTGACCGCTAGGTTCATTCGGTCCGCCGCCATCGTATATTGAGTGAGATCGTTGGTTCCGATGCTGGCAAAATCCGCCTCTTGTGCCGCTTTGTCAGCCATAATTGCAATCGAGGGGATCTCCACCATGATACCCACCTTGATGTTATTTGCATAGGGGATCTGTTTCATATCCAGACCATTTTTCGCCTCTTGCAGCAAGGCCTTGGCACGGCGAAGATCGTCAAGGCTGCCTACCATGGGAAACATTAACCACATCTCTCCTGCTACGCTGGCACGCAAGCAGGCACGCAACTGTGTCATAAAAACATCGGGATGCTCAAAGCACAAACGCAACGCTCGGTTGCCGAGAAAGGGGTTCTCCTCGGCGGGCAAGTCCAGACAGTTTAGCTTCTTATCGCCGCCCACATCCAGGGTACGGATGGTAACCGGCTTGCCCCGAAACGCCTGGAGCACGCGAGTATAAGCTGCCACCTGTTCTTCCTCGCCGGGTAGAATATCCCTGCCCATATACAGAAATTCGGTACGGAAAAGGCCTACTCCGTCCAAATAGCGGGCGTTATCAAGCTCCTGTGCAGTAGCCCGACCCACGTTCAGTTCAACTTTCACCTGTGTGCCATCCCTCATGATGGGTTCCGCCGCCAGCCAGACGCGCTCGTCCTCACGCTGTTTTTTGAAGCGCGCTTCCTTCTCACGATATGATCTGAGCAGTTCGGTATCTGGCTCGGGATAGATCCAGCCCTCCAGGGCATCCACCACAACAAGTGTATCCGGGCGCACACTGGCAGTCACGCCAGATGCTCCAAGCACTGCCGGAATGCCATAGCTACGTGCGATGATTGCGCTATGGCTAGTGGCGCCACCGACTTCGGTGACGATGCCCAGAATTTTCTCCGGGTTTAGCGATGCCGTATCGGAAGGCAGAAGATCGTGCGACACGAGAATCACAGGCTCTTCAAGGGCGGAAAGGTCTCGCTCCGGTTGCCCCTGCATACAACGGAGCAATCGCGCCCGGACATCCAGTAAATCGGCACTTCGTTCCCGAATGATAGAGTCGGGGGCTTCAGCGATTGCCTCGGCATAAGCACCGAATACTTGGCTGACGGCGGCCTGGGCTGAAAATGCGCCTGAGATAGCATCCCGAATTTCCTCATCCATTGCGATATCACAGAGAATATCCTGGTGTGCGCTGAAGATTCTTGCCTTTTCCGGGTCGCTCTTCTCCAGACGAGCACAGAGTGCTATCAATTCGTTCTTTGCAGCGTTTACACCGGCTTTATACTGTGTCAATTCCTTTTCCTGCAGACCTTCTTCCACCTTTTCCGGCCATGGCTGCGGTACAAATGACGCGTAAAGCAGCGAATTCCCAATTGCAATGCCGGGTGACACTGAAATTCCATGATACATAACATTTCCTCCCTTCTAGGGACTACTTTAGTCCATATTACCACTCGGCCATTGTTCCGTCGTAATTGCGCCATTTGGGGTTAGTCCAATGCAACCCCTCTGCAGAGACCTGCTTGACCATTTCTTCGTCGATCTCAAGGCCAAGACCCGGCTTGGTGGGAACATTCACAAAACCGTTATTGTACTGGAAGATATCCTTGTTCTTTACAAAATCCAGCAGATCAAAACCCTTGTTATAATGGATACCAAGGCTCTGTTCCTGAATGAACACATTGGGCGAACAGACATCCACCTGCAACGTGGCAGCCAGTGCGATGGGACCATAAGGTGCGTGGGGTGCCACCGCCATATCAAAAGCTTCCGCCATAGCGATTATTTTTTTGGTCTCGAGAATACCGCCTACCAACGCCACGTCAGGCTGAATGATATCGATTACTCCCTCTTTGAAAAGGTTTTTGAACTGCCAACGACTAGTCAGTCGCTCACCGGTGGCCAGCGGAGTAGAAACATGACAAGCCACCTCGCGAAAAGCCTCCTCATTCTCTGGCAACACGACCTCCTCCATAAACATTAACTTAAAGGGTTCCAGCTCATGAGCCAGCACCTTTGCCATCGGCTTGTGGACACGGCCATGGAAATCTACAGCAATGCCAAAGTCTGAGCCGCAAGCTTCACGGATGGAAGCCACGCGATCCAATACACCCTGCACCTTTGCGAAGGAATCAATGTAATGAAGTTCCTCGGTGGCGTTCATCTTAACTGCATCGAAACCCCGGTTCTTACGATCCATTGCCTCTCGGGCCACGTCGTCCGGTCGATCACCGCCGACCCATGAATATACCTTGATCCGGTCGCGGGCCTTACCGCCTAGAAACTCATATACAGGCATATTATAGTACTTACCCTTGATGTCCCATAAAGCCATCTCCAACCCGGAAACGATGGTGCCATTGATAGGGCCGCCACGAAAGAAAGATTTATACAGTTCCTGCCATAGGCGCTCGATCTCAAAAGGGTTACGTCCGATAAGGTACTCGCCCATCTCTTTGGCGCCGGCTACTACGGTTTCAGTCTTTGTGCCGGAAATCATCTCACCCCAACCCTCAATGCCCTCATCAGTGTTAAGCTTGACAAAGATCCAGCGAGGTTTTACCTCGTATACAGTAATGCCAGTAATTTTCATAGTTACCTCCCAGTTTATAGAAAAGCCGGACAGCATTTTCTTGGCTGTCCGGTGCCTTTATGGGTTTTTATGCGGAGAAACTTCCGTGATCAATGATGGAACAAGCCAGCAACCAGATTCAGAAGGTAAGACAGCAAGTGGGTACCGGCATCTTCGGTGGACACCAACGACGCACCGGCTAGCTTATAGCCACCCGTAACGGCGAGTGCGGTATGCACCGGGGCAAGGACCGAGGCAATCCAGAGCATAATACCGGTAAATATAACGCAGGAAATGAAACTGCGTACCACGTTGCCTTTACTGAATGCCACCGGATAAGCTGAAAGCCACATAGCCATGTAGGCGATATCCGAAATAGGCAACAGGCGGTTATAAGGCAGAATAGCCGCCAAAACGATAGTCGCGGGAACCATCAGGATACCCACAGCGATGCAACTCGGATTTGCGATGGTCAGAGCGGCGTCTATGCCAATATGGAAATTGCTACCTGCAAATTTCTTATTGAGCAATTCCTTGACGGCATCCGCAAAAGGAATCAAGCCCTCCATCAGAATCTGCATCATCTTCGGGGTCAGGACCATTGTGCCCGCGGTAAACATAGCCACCTTCAAAACACCAGCGACGTCGTTACCGCCCAAGATACCAAAGACGACGCCTAAGATAGTGCCAATCATCAAAGGCTCACCCAGCACACCAAACTTCTTTTGGATGGTCTCGGGGTCAGCATTTAGCTTGTTGAGGCCGGGGATATGGTCATACAACTTATTGAGCAAATAGGCCAACGGAGCCCAACTGATGCTATTGGATGTAGGAAAAGAAACACCCGGCAGGCCAAAAGCCTCCTCAACGACTGGCTGAGTCCAGTCTGCAAGCTTAAATACTAGTATGGCGTCGATCGCGCCCGCAATCAGGCCGATAATGACACTTCCGGATGCATAATAGCAAATGGCAGCAGTGAAGATGAAGTGGTTATAGCTCCAAAAATCGACCATAACGCATTTCGTCCATTTTAAAACGAGCATCAGGATATTGATACCGAGCACGACGAACACAATCACTGCAGCCAGGGGGTAAGCCCAAGTGGCGGCAGCACGGGCGGGCCATCCCACGTCCATAATGTCGGTATGCAGACCAAAAAGATGAACCATGGAAGTTACACTGGGGCCAACGGTGCCGATAAAATTGTTGATAATCAAATTAACACCTAAGAAGCCAACACCAGTGGTGATACTACATTTTGCCAACGTGCCGATCTTGACACGCAGGCACAGACCGATGATAAACATGATAATCGGCATCATACACATCGGTCCCAGACCGCAAATCCAGTTTAAAGCATCAATTACTAATTTCATAGTACTCCCTCCATTCTTTATTGAGAAGCGGAAAATCCCGCATCACACCTAGAAAATGTATTCAACCCAGGCCACCTCACTCAGGCCTTGCGTAAAATTTCTAGAATTTGGTTGATCGCTTCCTTCTCGCCCAGACCGGTAACGAAGCACGTACCCCGTACCACCGGAACAGAATCAGTCATGCTGTCCTTGAATGCCCCGGTGGGAACAATTACATCCGGCCGCTCAATTTTAATAGAACCCTGTACCTCGGCAAACTTGCACTGAATAAATTTCACATCCGAAATACCCGCCTCGGTCATTGCTTTTTTGAGCTTGTTGATAGCCAGTGTTGAAGTAATCATCGAAGAACCACAGCAAACCATAATCTTTTTCATCTTAAGTACCCTCCCTTTACGTTACTTTCTTAAAATAGTTTCAATTTCTTCCGGTGAGCCGGCTTTGACGATCGCAGTCATAACATCTTCATCGAGTACCCTATTCATCAAGCTCTGCAACACTTCGATCTGTTTACCCTCTTCCCCCAAGGCAATATTAAAGATTACCTTGACATCCACCGTCAGATCGTGATTATCCATCTGGTGAAAGGGAACCAAATCGTGCAGAACTGCGATCCCAAGTGCAGAGGAGTAAACATGCTCCGGGACTACATGTGGAATAGCAACGTTGAAATGAGGCAATGCCAAGCCCGTGGGATATTCAGCCTCTCGGGCAAGCACGGCGTCGTAAAAACTTTCCTTGACCTTACCCGCTTTATAGAGCGCATTGTAGATTAACCTGAGAGCCGCTTCCTTATTGGCAGCCTGTACATCAGTAAGAATGCAATTGTGAAAGACCATATCCTTTAGTGTCATCTTCATCATCTCCTTTATAGCTCCAAGGCCACCTCAAAGGAACGAATGGTTTTCTCCATAGCCTCGATATTGCCAGCGGCAACATCCTCCTTGCGGAACATCCCGGAACCGATACCGAGATAATCAGCGCCTGCCTCGATAAATTCTTTCGCATTTTTGCTATTAATGCCGCCCACAGCCATTAGTCGCTGGTAGCCCATGGGTCCGGCCAGTTGCCGAAAATAAGAAGGTCCTACCGTAACAGCCGGAAAAATCTTTACGATATCCGCTCCGTAGGCAAATTGTGCCGCCACCTCACTAGGGGAAAAAGCACCCGGTACGCTGATTACGCTATGTGCCTTGCAATATTCCAACATCTCACGAGTAAAGGTGATCGGTGAAAGTACAAAATCCACACCAGCATCCACTACATCCTTTAGTGCCTCCATACAAGTGACAGTACCCGCGCCAAACACAATGCGACCGCCGTATTTCTGGATTGATTCCCGCAGAATACTACTGGCATCCGGAGTATTGTAAGCGATTTCGACCGAGTGAATCTTACTCTCACAAAGGGCCTCAAGAATACGGTCGGTTTCCTGAATGCTAAAGCCCCGCAAAATACTGGTAATACGCGGAAATTGATCTAAATTTATTTTCATGGATACACTCCTTCCTTGACAGGATTAAAAAAATAGATAGGCGTAAGCTTCTGCTTATACCTATCTATTTAGCAAACATCATGCCAACTCATTGGCAGATTTCGTTTTATTGAGTCAAAATTTTTAGAATTTCTTCTGGGGTCGTAGCATTTTCTAAGATATAGAGCCGTTTCTCGTCTTTGATGATTTGGAAAAAAATTTGTACAGATTCAGCACAGCTTTCATTTAAAGCGAACAAAAACACCCAATTTGTCACAAAATCTTCCACCCACTCCAATGGATGGCGGGTCTTTGCCACACATATGGCAGGTTTTGTAACGAAAGCTGTATCTCCATGCGGAATGGCGATCCCCTCCGGTAAGCAGGTAGCCCCCATATTCTCCCGCTTGTAAACGCTAAGTTGAAACTCTGGAGTAACACATCCCGCCTGGAGCAAGAGTTCAGTCATCTGGTCGATGGCCTCGTTTTTATCCCCAAACTCCACGTCACAGAGGATCAACTCCGGCTGTAGCAAAGTAGCAAGGTCCAGGCGTGATTGGCAGCAATCCGTAAGCAGATTGGTAAGAGCCATCGTACCGTGGCTGGAAAAAACATAATTCATTGAAAGAAATGGCACACCTGGTAACTCGGGGTTCATGGTGCCCACAACAACCACAACATCATACTCTTTCTTGATCTGATCTACTCTCTCCAACATTACATCCCGGTTCAACAATCCTAGTTCAACAATATGAATACCGTTGCACTCTGGAATAGTCGCCTCCATAAAGCTACGCACCCGCCGGGCATTTCCTTCACCTGTGGCACATACGGTAAGAATAGCTGGTGGCTTCCCGGTGCGCCGATCATTTCGGGAAAATCCTGCATTGAGCCGACCCGCCTCTAAGGCATCCGCCAACTCATCCAGTGAATACTCCTCACTCAGACCAGCACGCCGCACTGCATCCAATACCATAAGGGTATCCACCCGAGCGACACAGCGCACCTGTATTCCGGTACGGAACTCAATCTCAGGTGCCAAGGAAGCCAGTGATCCCATATCCACCAGAAGCAGGCAGCCTTTCTCTTCATCAATTTCCCGGACCATGCGGACGGCACATTCCAGTGCCCGATCACTACTCTCATCCAATGCCATCGCAATGCCGATAGCATTGTCATCCCGAAGCATCTTATTGGCCACATTCGCCATTGCCGGTCCCACCTCACCATGGGTCAACACAATAACACGTATTCTGTTGGCCAAGGGACGGCTTGAGAAAGCGTGCAAATACATCGCCAGCACTACAGCCTCCTCTGTCGGCAATTTCAGCCCGATGTGCTCAGAAACAGATGTAAGCAATGAACACGCAGCAGCATATTCCCGCGGGTAACTTTGCTGCAGGTTGGCAGTATCGGCTCTCCGAGAGTAAGTGCCTGCTGCTAAACTACGCACTACAGAATCAAGATGAATAGCAAGTACACTCTGTAAGTTTTCGTCCATCTGGGGGAATTCGGCTTTCAGTGGCTCAACTGCTTGCTGTACAGCCTCCCATAATAAGGGTTCTACCAAACTGTTCAGCCGGCTTTCATCGTCCGGCGGCTGTATGCCGTCATCCGGTTGATTAGGATAAAAATGCCGGATCTGCTGGTCCAGCTTGACACGAACTGCACGAAAGCTTTCTGCATCGTTCATACCGCTTTCCTGTAGCTCGCTCAGGGTATCTTGGATGATCTGATAGATACTCTCCTCGGGCATTTGTATACATTCCTTGCCGAGTTCGTCCCCGGAAAGAATGAGATCCTGCCAAAATTGGGTCCTGCCCGACTTATAGTAGCTTCGAAGCTGAGAATCAGTACATAGCAAGTACTCCACCAACTCTGGGCCAATCCGAATCTCTTCTTGGTTAGCCGATATACTCTCCAAAAAAGCATTTGCGCAGCACACCTGAATATCACTATGCATCTGACCCACATTGCCGGGGCAAGAATACTGCAACAGAATATTAATAGCCTGCGGATCCACGATGAGAGTGCGCTTTAACTTGGCTGCCTCCTGCGAAAAAAAACTTCGCAGAATAGCATATCGCTCCTGGATTGAGCGACTTTCCAAGCTTGGCATCGAAATAACCATGGGGATGCGTCTACGAAAGGTAAGCAACAGACTGGACTCCGGTGTGGAAGTAGTGGCTGCAATCAACCGGACGCCGACCTGACGGGGTAGACCAGAGTCCCCAAGCCGGCGATAACTGCCTTTGTCCAGCAGAAAAAAAAGCTGCTCCTGACCCTCACTTGGCAGGCGATGCACCTCGTCAAGAAAGAGAATTCCGCCGTCTGCCTTCTCTACGAGACCGTCCCGGGTTTCATTCGCACCGCTGAACGCCCCCTTTACATAACCAAACAGCTGACTGATAAGCAACTGCGGATTATCGGCATAATCTGCACAATTGAAGATAACAAAAGGGGCATTTGGGGGAAGATAACTATGATGGACAGCGTACTGATACATGTTCTCAGCGAGATAGGTTTTGCCGGTTCCAGAAGGACCGGTGATCAGCGTATGCAGGCCGTTCGGTGGATAAGCTACAGCAGCTTTTGCTTGGTTGATCTGAGTCTTAAGCCCACCGTCCCATCCGATAATCCCTGAAAAATCCTCCTCCACGTCCGGCTGACTCTGCGGAGCAGTTGGCTTTTCTTCTTTTTTTGTCGAAACTGGCGGGGGTAATTCCTGTCGGATGATCCCAACAAGATAGCGGGAAACCGAGTAACCCAATTCGTTCAGACGAATGGTTAATGCTCGGTCCGAGAGCACGGGATTTTCCCGGAGAATGGCGATGCAGTCCTGCCGAAGCACAGGTTTGAGCCGCTCTCGGGAATCCGGTACTCCTGCCTGTCGGCGCAGCTCGATCACCCGCTCACGGCGAATACCCAACAACGCTGCGAGCTGATCGTCGGTATAGGGCAGACGCGGATTTTCCTTCTGCAACCATTCCGTTAAGCCATTCTGCATGTCAAATCTCCTCTTGCAAGTTTATCTGGCTTCGCTGTGACCCGTAAAGATCCGGCGTGGATTTTCCACCATTATTTGAAAAAATTCTTTCTGGGTGATGGAACGCAGGAGTTCCTGCTTCAAATCCGTGAGGATATAAGAAAACCCCGGTTTACCGCCATAGGCTTTTAAATAATTTACTTTGCCCATGTCGCCTGAAAGGGTAACATGATCGATGTAACCCGCCTCTAGCAACGCAAGAATCATCTTGACCCGAGTCTTATCATGGTCAGCAAGCTCACGCCCTACGTGATCGATGCAGATGCTGGCACCCTCCCGGCACAGCTCAATGGCATACGCGCTATCCAACTTACTATCAATATGACAAAGGAGCACATCGGCTGGATCCACTCCAAGATTCTCCAGTCGCTTCAGTTGCTCCATTCCCATTGTACCTTTATCACAGTGAGAACTAATGGGAATACCCGTTTCCTGGTGGGCACGGGCCGCCAACCGGATGGAACGTTCCTCGTCGGGGGTAATCTCATTCAAGCTAGTACCCAACTTGATCACTCCAGGGCGCACACCGGTGCCATCCATCCCATTCGTGATTTCGTCCAACAACAGCTCATAAAGTTCCGTATCGTTCTTCTCCTTGAACCACGGTGGCAGAAATTCCTGTTTATGAAAGCCTGTACAGCAAATCACCGTCACACCGGTACGATGTGCAATCCTTCGGTACGCCTCAATATTACGGCCATAATACAAAGGCGTCATCTCTACAATTGTTCCACCGCCTGCTGCCCGGAAACTATCGGTTTCCCGTGTTGAGGCTTCCTCATCCTGCAAAGTATAGTCAGCAAACCGTGGTTCATCCGATTGGGGTTTCACCATAAGATGTTCATGCACATAAGTTATGCCGAGTGTACTGCCCTCCACTAGGCCATCTACAGTCATTGCCTTGTTCCAATTTTTCATGCCGAATTTCACACCTTTTTCACGAAATATTGCAAGCCCAGTATATCATCACAATTTCAATTTTTCAACCGCGATGGTCTCAATACGCAGTGCTATAATAATGATTAAAAACAAAAAAAACCAAGATCAAAATTCCCAATTATCTCAGACAACAATTCTATGGAGAATTTTAATAATGGTCTCATATCAGACTTTTTTGTTAAAGCTCTACATTCATGTTTTTATGCCAATACGCAGGTATAGTATCAATTTTACTCAGCCAATCTCTTTACTCGTTTCCAAGCGCTCCAAAACTTGGTATCACTTTCCGGTTTATCCAACTCATCAATCTCAGCCGGAAGCACCCATCTGAAATCCTGGCACTCAATTGCCGTAAGTTCGCCTCCGCCGATCCGGCATTCGAAATAAATGATGATGATATGGCGCAGCCCCTTGATGGTAGAAACCACATCCAAAACTGCGCCCACTTCAACCTCGATGCCCAATTCTTCCTGCAACTCCCGCTGCATACAACGACGGGGATCTTCTCCCGGTTCAATTTTCCCGCCCGGGAATTCCCATTTTCCGCCCTCCGGACCTTTGGGCAATCGTTTTGCCATGAGAATGCGACTATCTTCTTCAATGAATGCGGCAGTAACAACAATCTGATCCAAATTATAGTCCTTTCGTATCCCTAAAAAATCTGAGAAAAATCAATTTGCCACGGAGACACAGAGGGCACAGAGAAAATTTTTTTGTTTCATATTTTTTTATCAGGTATTAGCATATTCTTTTTACCACGTATTAAAAGAAATTAGTGCAATTTCTTGTTAGTGATCTTAATTTGCTTTCCTCTGCGCCTCTGTGGCTAAATCAATAGGCCGCAGAAACACGAAGATTAAAGCTCCATTTAAACCAGTTTAATCACTTGGAAATCCTTTTTACCCTTTTTAAGGGTTAATTTATCCTCTAGAAAGTCATCGACTGCGATTTTGCGGTTGATATCGCTAATCTTCTGGTCCGCTAAGACAATACCGCCCTGGTCAATCAAGCGTTTAGCCTCGCCGCGGCTCGCTGCCAATTTGGCGAAGATCACCAGATCAATGATACCCATTCCTTTTTCAATCTCAATTCGGGATAATTCTATCGTCTTCACCATCTCTGCATTACCTGTTCCGCTAAATAATGCCCCGGCCGCCTGTTCTGCTTTCTTGGCTTCATCTTCCCCGTGCGTTAATTTAGTAATCTCATAAGCCAGAATTTTCTTGGCCTCATTAATCTGTTGATCTTTCAAAGCACCCAATCTTCTGACTTCATCCATAGGCAGGAAAGTATATAACGCCAAAAACCTTTCCACATCCCTGTCATCCGTATTACGCCAATATTGATAAAAGTCGTAAGGACTGGTTTTGTCCGGATCCAGCCAGACCGCCCCAGCTTCGGTTTTACCCATTTTCCGGCCGCTACTGGTTGTGAGCAACGGGAAGGTAATCCCGTAAGCTTCTTTTCCATCCAACCGACGAATCAAATCCGCTCCGCTTAATATATTCGACCATTGATCATCGCCACCCGTTTGTATTTTGCAGCCGTATTTACGGGACAGCATTAAAAAATCATAGGATTGGAGTAACATATAGTTAAACTCAATAAATGATAAACCTCGTTCCATCCGGGTTTTAAAACATTCCGCAGTCAACATACGGTTTACCGAGAACTGAGAACCGATTTCCCGCAAAAATTCAATATAATTCAACTCGAGGAGCCAATCAGCATTATTGACCATCAAAGCCTCGTCATGATCAAAATTAATATACCGCGAAAATTGCTCTTTAAAACAGGCGGCATTGTGGGCAATGGTTTCCGGGGTCATCATTTTACGAAGCTCGGTTTTTCCACTGGGATCGCCAATCATAGCCGTTCCACCGCCGACGATAGCTATCGGTCG
>DNPQ01000288.1:6367-11091 GCA_003501335.1 Bacillota bacterium | reverse complement strand
TTCTCCTTTTCGAGCAATTCAAAAAGTGGTTCTTGATGAGTGGTTTGCTTAATAAATCCCCGTTCCTGCAAAGTTTCGAATACCGACATCACAATTCCTCCCTATTAACAATTCAAAATCCATGATTTAAAAGGCAGAAAATTAATCAAAACAAGCTAACTAAAACAAAAAAAGCCTCCATCCTTATTATAAGGACGAGGTCTCGTGGTACCACCTTATTTCATGCGTCATAGGATCATTCAGGAATTTTGTAAACCAATCCTATAAACAGCGCATCTTTGAACCGCTGTAACGGGCGGACCGTCCCAGCCTATTGAAACGTCCAGTCTAGGACGTTATTTCAGCCGGAGGCTCCAGAGAGTAATTTACTGCCCGCATTCGTTAGGTTTGCAGCATCCACCTAATCTCTTTTACGCATTTTGCGTACTGCAAAATGGGCTGTCACTGCAGACGGTTTATTCGATACCAATTTCCATTTTGACGATGCAAATTGGTAGACTCCTTCATTGCCTTTGACAGCAATTATAACATGAATTCTCTCCACCGGCAAGGAGATTATCCTGCCATGATTTTCTCTCCGGGAATATGGGTATCCATGACTATCCCCACCGTCCTTTGGTTAAAATGAATATAAAAGCAGGAATTTTCATAGTTTTTTTGAATGGAATAAAGATGGAAAAAAACTTTAAAACTTCTAAGTACTCTCATGGTATTCATCTGGTCGCTCAATTTGTCTGGAAAGTTTTCCCCAAAGTTGAACAAGAACTCAACCGCTGGACTTATTTTGCGGAAAAAATACCCGATCCGCATTTGCAGGCCCAAGCATTGGCAAGTATTCGGGCCAAAAAATTCCATGCACTGGGCGGCAGTATTTATTCTCTATATCCAGGAGTTACCGATCAAGACAGCGTTCTGCAATTCATTGTCGCTTTTCAGACAATCAGCGATTACCTGGATAATCTTTGCGATCGGGCCGGTGTTGAAGACGAGCGCTCTTTCCGACAATTACACCTAGCTATGTCAGATGCCGTAAACCTTGAGAATGAGTTTCATGACTATTATCAATATTATCCATACCAAAATGATCTTGGATATTTAAGATTATTAGTTTCCGAATGCCGCACGCAACTTTTAAAGCTGCCGGCCCACTCACTCATTTTAAACAGCCTGATGCATCAAATCAACTTATATACCGATTTACAAGCCCTTAAACACCTCAATAAAAATATTCGGGAAAGCCAATTAATGAGTTGGGCCAAAGCTAATCAAGATCATTATCCGAAACTTTCCTGGTGGGAATTCTCAGCAGCCACCGGATCAACACTGGGCATTTTTCTTTTATCGGCTGCCGCCTCCCAAAAAACATTAACCCCTGAAGAAGTCCATCAAATTGATACTGCCTATTTTCCATGGATCGACGGCCTCCATATTTTACTGGATTATTATATTGATGCCCGTGAAGACCAGGCCATGGGCGATCTAAACTTTACCACATATTATAAGGATCCGGAACATTGCCAAGAAAGACTTACTCTGTTCATCAACCAATCTAATCAGTGCAATGATGCCTTATTTTACCCAAAATTTCACCAGACCATCACCCGGGGTTTGCTGGCTATGTATCTATCCGATAGTAAAGCACTGCGAAGTGACAATCGGCCTACGTCAGAAGCGTTAATAAATGAAGGAGGCTCCAAAACCTGGTTTCTTTACCGATGCTGCCGTTTACTACGGTTGATCAATAAATTATCATAGGAAATAGAGCCTTGAAAGTTACTGTGAAGCTATTTAGGTAAACATCGGAAATTTCGAGGAATTCCCGGGTTCTAATCTTATGATCAGAGCGAGTGGCTGATCATGGTTTGGAAATTTCCAAAGCGGCTGCTTCATCTAAAAAGAGATGACTGTTGGGGTGAGTCTTCAATATACCGGCCGGCAAATCTAAACCGACTTCACAATCCATCAATTTTTTGATGATAGCCGTTTTATTGGGCCCGCTTGCCACTAATATGGCAGTCCGTGATTGGTAAATTTGAGCTAAACCCAAGGTAATGCCCATCGATAGATTTTTCGTTTCCGTAAAATACTTTTGACCGACTTTACAAGTAATATCTTGCAATTCAATCGTATTCGCCAGGCTGTCGAAAGAGGTTCCCGGTTCATTAAATCCAAGATGGCCATTGACTCCTATCCCCAGAAGCGCCACCTCGACCGGTCCGAATTTATCAACCCAAGCATTGATCTTCCGGCATTCTTCCTTTACGTCGGCAGCCTTGCCATTAAAAAAACAGATCTTTTCTTCACTGATACCCAAAGGCTTAAATAATTCTCGCTCCAAAAGAAAGCGGCAGCTTCCTTCATCAGCAGCACCCATACCAATCCATTCGTCCAGACCTACAAACCGGCATTCCCGAAAGTCAACCTGTTTCAAACTTGCCGCCGCAACCAACCTTCGATAAACAGGCACCGGAGTATCACCCCCGGCAAAACAAAGTAAACTCCGGGGATTCTTCCTGATGCACTCAGCCACTAAATTAGCCGCTTTCAGCGACATCTGTTGTTCATCCGGTTCTATATGAATATTCATTCCTTCACTCCTCCGGCAGTCATGCCTTGGACAATATATTTCTGAAAAATAAAAGTAATCAACAACGCCGGCAAAGACGCAAGAATACCACCGGTAGCGATCATCCCGTAATCAATTGTGTTTTTTCCGCTAAATTCGGCGATAGCAACTGAAATGGTCTTGGCATTCAGGGTCGAAGTAAAAATGACTGCATAAAAAAATTCATCCCAGGCAACCAGGAATGATAAGATACCGGTCGCGATTATCCCCGGCCTGGCAATGGGTAAAAAGATATACCACAAAGTCTGTAGACGGTTGCAACCGTCAATGGCTGCCGAATCTTCGAAAGACTTGGCAATCGATCCGAAATAACTTTGCATCACCCAGATCACAAAAGGAATCGCCATCGATAAATATAACAATATCAATGACGTCTTGGTATCCAGCAATTGCAGGCTGTTCAAATACAGATACAACGGAATGACAATGACTACAGGCGGCAACATATAAGTAAACAAAATCAAATACATCAGCTGATTTTTAAAAATAAATTTTAACCGGGCAAAGGCATATGAAGCAAGAGACCCGACCACCAACGAGATTATAGTTACGAAAAACACCACGATGAGGCTATTCGACATGGCTACTTTAAAGGTATAAGCCATATCATTGTTGGGATTTATAAAAATGTCCAGATATCTTTGATACGTGACTTCTTTGGGAATGATCGCCAATGGAACCGTAGTCAAATCTTTGCGATAAGATATACTGGAAATAAACAGCCAGATAAATGGCGCCAAAGTGCAGAAAGCAACTACAATCGCGCTAATATATTGAGTAACAGCTAATCCTTTACTTTTTTTAACGGTATCAATCATTTAAATCACCATCATTTTTTAAAGTTTTTACATAAATAACCGTTAACACTACGATAACAAGGGCAATTAAATAAGCATAAGTAGCCGCAATCGAATACTGCAAGTTGCTAAAGGCTTTATTAAAAGCTGTATACGTAAGGACCATAGTTCCGTCCGCTGGTCCCCCCCGGGTTATCGAATAAAAAACTCCAAAGGCTTTAAACTTTTCCATGGTCCGCATGACGATAATTACTAAAATAGTCGGTTTTAAATAAGGCATCGTTAAAACAAAAAATCTTTTAAAAGCTCCGGCTCCGTCCACCATCGCCGCTTCATAACTTGATTTATTAATCATTTGCAGTGCGGCTAAAAAGAAGATGACTGCCAAAGGAATCATCTTCCAGGCGTCGGCGATAATGACCATATTCATAGCCATCAAAGGATCGCTCAACCAGGAATGATAGGTGGATATAAAATGTAATTTCATTAGAACCGCATTTAAAACTCCATATTCCGGGTTATAAATCCAGCGCCACATGGCCCCATTTACGATCTCCGGGATAGCCCAGGGTAAAATAATAATGGTTCTTAAAAAGGACACTCCAAAAAATCTCTCATTTAATAACAATGCAATCAAAAGTCCCAGGACAGTCTCGATTATCAAAGACACCACCGTAAAATAAATAGTCCGCCCCAAGGCAGCCCAAAACTCCTGGTTTGATAATACTTGGATATAATTGGAGAACCAAACAAATTCCCCGCGGTGGGCGGAGATTAATTCCATGTTCTTTAAACTGTATATGAAATTGACCGCCAAGGGGAAAATAATAATCCCCAAGACTAAAACCAGAGCCGGAGCGATAACCCAATATGCGAACTTTCCCTCGCCGGATAATTTTTGTCGCCGCTTAGAACCCGCCTGAGCCAATCTTTCTTTCGCTTTATCAAGGATTTCTTTTTGTTGTTCCATCCCATTCACCTGCTTTCGAGAATCAGGGGGCTGTCTCGAAAAATTTTTAAAAGAATAAGATATACAATATATCGTTGGTGTTGATAGCACTCAATATATTGTATATCTTTCGTTCCTACTGCTTTTTTATTTTTTCTTCGCTAATTCTTCAGCTTTGGCTTGGCATTCTTTTAAGGCAACCTCACTGGTTTTCTTGCCAAGCAATACTTCCTGGATCCGTACTTGCATGAAGTTTGAAAGTTCGCCATAATAAGGAACAATCGGACGATTGACAAAATATTTGTACTGAGTTTTGGCAACTTTCACTACATCCGGATTGGAAGCGATAATC
>DNPQ01000288.1:1063-6006 GCA_003501335.1 Bacillota bacterium | reverse complement strand
AGAGCATCTACCGGATGTTTGCTGCCGGCGGAAATGCCCAGCGGTTGCCCACCATTGCAGGTGCCGCTTACTACATTGCCTTCACCGGGAATGACAGCGATTCCTACATCTTCCGGTGCCAGCTTGGATTCTTTGGGATCTTTGGCTCCATTGTACATATACGTCCAGTTAAATCCAAATGCTGCATTACCGCCTTCAAAAGTTCCTTTCACATCATCCTCTAGAAACTCTGTGGATTTTGGATTGGAGAGGCCGGCTTTGATTGAACCCGCCATAAAATCCAAAGCTTTTTTATTTCCTGCTGCGTTGATGGTAGGTTTACCATTCTTGTCAACCAATCCGCCGCCAAAAATAGTAGCTAAGGGTGTATAATCACACATTAGAGCTTCTGCTTGGGCCCAGTCCCAGGCGATTGGGTACTCGACGATTCTTTTTTCCTTAAGAACTTTCGCTTGTGCCAAAAGTTCATCCATGGTTTTGGGCGGAGCTGAAAAACCAGCTTTTTTTAACATACTCTTGTTATAAAACATATATTTGCAATCATTTAACCAGGGTAGGCCCCAAATTTTACCTTTATAAATGCACGATGCCAGCGCTCCGGGGAAGATGTCCTTTCTTTCCTCAGCCGATAATTTGACTTCTTTAAGAATACCGGCCTGGGCAAACTTAGCCGTAAAGGGTCCATCACTCAAAACAACGTCATAACTACCGGATTGGGCAGAAGTAATAATCTTTTGTTCCAATTCTTCATAAGCCACAAAGGTTAACTGTACTTTGATATTGGGATTTTGTTTTTCAAATTCGGCAGTGCCGGCCTTGGTATCTTCCTCACTGTACCCGGCTTGCTTCATAAATAAAGCATTAATTGTCACCGTTTGAGCGGCAAAAGCCATACTCGCGGCAACTAAAGCGACCAACATACACAACACCAAAAAAATCCTGATTCTTTTCATTTTTAAGCCTCCATTTTTAATTTTGATGTTTTAAAAAACAAGCGATACCTCCTAATGCCCCCGCTTCACCTCCTAACTTGGATAATTCGATCCGAGTAGCAACCGGTGTAAAATTTGCAACATGCTCACGAATTTTGTCAATGATGCAATCCAAAGACTCGGCTACACCGCCGCCGATAACCACCCGCTCCGGATTTAACAAACTAACACCATTGGCAATTGCTATCGCAAGCTGAAGCGCGAATTCTTCGATCACTGGTTTGACTTTCGGATTGTGATTCCGGTACTGCAAAAACAGTTCTTGGGGAGAGTACCCGAATTTCAAACCTTCTAAAGTCAGTGCGCTTCCAGAAATTTTTCGTTCAAAAGTCCCAAATTCCAAAAAACCATTAACTTTTCCCGGCATCATGTCTTCTTTACCTAGAAAATAACCGATTTCACCGGCCAAATACCCGAAGCCTTCAATAATCTTACCATCGGCAATGATCGCACTCCCCACTCCGGTACCAATCGCGATATAAAACATATTATCGCTATCATTCCCTCCATAACATCTTTCTCCGATAAGAGCAAGATTCACATCATTTTTCAGCTCTATAGCAGTTTTATAATGTTCAAGGAATATGTCTTTGAGTCTTAAATTACCCCACTTTAACGAAGGTGAATCAATTACGATTCCCTCCTTGCTGTTCACCATACCGGGAACTCCAACACCGATACCCTTGATTTTGCCGCAATCAATATTGAGCTTCCGAATGCAATCATCAATAGCTCTGATAATTTCTGCGACATCGGGAGATGATTTTACTTTTTCCTTAAGTATGATATTGCCTTCATCATCGGCAATTGCGATGAACACCTTTGTCCCGCCGATATCGACTCCAATTGCATAGGAAGCTTCATCATAGAGAAGTTCTCTCAAAATACATTCTCCTTTGCCAATAAAATTCTACAAGTTTTTTTATAAGGAAGTTTCTTTGTTTTATTAATTAAGTAAGTGGATACAAAAAAATAATTTACGCTTTTAAAATATTTTTATAAACATAATCCAGGGCAATGTTAAATGCGCCGTAAATAATGGCACTTTGTTCCAGCGCTGAAGATCTTACCTGTACTTTAAATGGAACAATTTTAGCGACTATTTCATTAAGAGGACCCATGAAATCATAACCCAAATCCATTAGTTTCCCTCCCAATACAACCAGATCCAAATCTAATAAAATAATGATATTCGACAACACCACTCCTAAAGTAGTGACGATTTTTTCCATTTCTTCGATAACTAAAGGATCTTTATGCTGAATTGCTTTTGCAAGAATTTTAGTATTCATTCGTTTCATATCACCACCGGCTAATTCGGAAATTAAAGAGCTTCTTCCTTGCCCGACTGCATTTTTGATATTTTCAATAATCGCCGGAATACCAATCCTTGATTCCAAAGGGCCTACACTTTGATGATTAAATTGAGCATCCGCAACGTTCATGGCAAAATAGCCAATCTCTCCAGCGGAAAGCCTTATCCCTTCGTAAAGTGTATTATTCAGAATAACGCCTGCGCCCACTCCAATATCAATACTGACAAATACCAAATTTTGATAATTTTTCCCTGCTCCGTAGGCGCATTCACCTAAAGCAGCTAAATTAATGTCATTTTTAAAAATTATCTCTACTTTTTTAAATCTTTTTTTCAACTCTTCTTTGATATTCAAATCTTCCCAAAGATATAACCACATTGGCAGGGCAACGACCCGGCCTGAATCCTCAAGTATTCCCGGGAAGCCTAACGCAATGACTAATAATTGTTTAAGCATCAAATTATTTTGCGACAATATATCAACGATATTTTCGGCGACAATATCCAATATTTTTTTGCCTATCTTTACGTTTGAAATATCAATCGTGCGCAGTTCGATAATCTCACTTTTTAAATTGGCAAGCGCAATTTTTAAATCTTGTCCGCTTAAATCAACCCCCATGATATAACCGTAATTATAATTAAATTGAACCAGGATCGGCCTACGTCCACCAATGGAGTCGCCTTCGCCGATTTCTAGTAAAATTTTTTTCTTCAATAAATCATTGATGTTTTTAGAGACGCTGGGGGCGCTTAATTTAAGCATTTTAGCCAAGTCCGCTCTGGAATTGGCGCCTTTTTTCACCAGGGTATCAATAATCAATTGCTGATTATTCTCTTTGATCGTTTCCTGGTTACCAGCGATTCTTTCCAAATAAGTCACATCCTGTAGGTTCCGTTTTACTTACTTAACTAAATTAAGTAAGTTTTCAACATAATTTTAGAGACTCCTTCTTTTTTAAACATGAATCCGGCAAGTAACTTTCAAAGTCACTTAAATTGAGAACTTGCCGGATCAAGGTTTAACAGGTCCGTTTCTTTAGTTTATCAGCCATCTCCATTAAAGTAGCCCGTTCGGAATTATCAGGCAAACCCGCTAAACACTGCTTGGCTTTTTCTATATAAGAATTGGCAATTGCAAAGGATTTTTGAATCATTCCCGTTCCCGCCAATATTTTGTCCACCTGCGCCAGTTCTTCCATTGAAAATCGCTTGCGGCCAATCAAATCTTTAAACCAAGGGCCATGTTGCGGATGCTCCAAAAGCAAGAATGCCGGCAAAGTCAGGTTTCCTTGGGTCAGATCCTCGTGTTTGGGTTTGCCCATCACTGCGGAATCACCCAAAAAGTCTAAAATATCATCAACAATTTGAAAGGCTATCCCCAAATTTAAGCCGTACCCGCCAATTTGCTCGATTTGAGTTTGAGTAGCCGCGCCGATAAAAGCCCCTGACTTGCAGGAACACTGCAATAAAACGGCCGTTTTTTGTACAATCCTTTCCACATATTCTTCCTTGGTGAGATCCAGTTTAAATTTTTCTGCAGCTTGATTGATCTCCCCTTCACACATGGCTTGGATTGCCTGGACGGTTAAATTAAGATTAAAAATCAAATTTTTTTCCGCTAGGACGCTGAATGCTTTGGCAAATAAATAATCGCCGCCAAGTACCGCCGCCTGATTCCCCCACAGTCTATTGACCGATGGTTGGTTCCGTCTTAAACTTGATTCATCAATAATATCATCATGAATCAAAGAAGCCATATGCACCAATTCCATCGCCAGCGCAGCATCTAATAAATCCCTTGTCGGTCCCCCGAAAATGAGACCGCTATGAATTGTCAATAATGGCCTGATTCTTTTGCCCCCTGCTTTCAACAAATTTCTGCAAATTTCCCCGATGATACCCCGGCTATCGGATAATGTATCCGTCAATGCTTGATTGATGTTCTCAATACTGGCCAAAGCATTATCCGCTGATTCGGATTCTGCATTTCGAATCGTTATGGTTTCCACCCGTTATCCATCCTTTGATTTTTTAAATAATTTAACACGAATCCGACAAGTAACTTTCAAAATCACTTAAATTGAAAACTTGCGGATATTCTGTAACCAACAAAGTTGGTTCGAAAACCTGATCCCGCCGATTTTTCTGCGTCACAGCATAAAAATTATAATGCATTTGCCAGATCGAGGTTTAATTGATTGATGATCATCATTTGGCAAATCATTAGAACCATCAATCGTTATTAGGTTTCAATCATTATCGTTAATTTCCCCAAAGCTTCCAATTTTAAATCATTATAACACACTCTATTGAACGCATCTGGTTTTGTATATTTACTCCATTCGGTATAATTATTCGACTACGAATAATTATTCATTGTATCTTATTAAAACCAGCCCGCCCTTTTCATGATTTTTTTGTAAAAACTTTGCATGAACAGGATTATTATTATATAATTAAAGCTACAAAATTTCTTTGGAGGTATTCATTAAATGAAAAAATATTCATGGTTGATGATTGTTTTGATTTTCATTTTGGTTTCAAGTATGGCCCTTGCCGCCAAGCCAGTCCTGCGTGTCGCCACCGAAGCGACATACGCCCCATTCGAAACCATCGATCAAAGTGGCAATTTT
>DNPQ01000288.1:0-742 GCA_003501335.1 Bacillota bacterium | reverse complement strand
AAAATGATGAACGTTAGTTGGGATGGCATTATCCCCGGTTTGATGAATGGCAATTATGACTGCATCATCGCAGCAATGACTATCACACCGGAACGAAAAAAGCAAATTGCTTTCTCTACTCCTTATTTTTCAAATAAACAAACCATTGTTGTAAAGGTCAATAACACCAACATTAAAACCCCAGAAGACCTCATTGGAAAAACAGTTACAGTCCAGAACGGCACTACAGGAGATTTATATGCCAGCAAAATAAAGGATATCAAAATGAAACGTTTTGATACCAATCCTCAGGCTATTCAGGAATTATTAAATAATAACGCCGATGCTTCCGTTATGGATGATCTGGTCGCTTATGACGCGGTAAAACATAACAAAGGTCTGAAAGCGATTGAGATTGAAAAAATTGAAAAGGAAGATTACGGAATCGGTATCCGCAAGGATAATGAAAAGTTAATTGCTGCTATCAATAAAGCAATTCAAACTCTTAAAAAGAACGGTAAATTAGATGCTTTAGTAGCGAAATATAAAGCCGCTCGATAATTGGAAGTTCCAGGATGGTCAAAGGGCAACCGCTTTTGACCATCTTCTGTTTTATAAACATTTTGCGTTTAGGGAATAAGGTATTGATGTCCTCATTTTTATTTAATGAAAGCTTCATGTGATTTCATTGTGATTTTTTTGTTAATATTATCCAAATACTTTGCATAACTGCATTTATTGGTTTATAATTGAAACATTAATA
>DNPQ01000082.1 GCA_003501335.1 Bacillota bacterium | reverse complement strand
AGTTACGCTTCAAAAGTTCCTTTGGTAATAGAAAACGAAGCCTTTCAAAATAAAATCGCCAACCCTCAAAAAATGATGCAAATTCTTCGGGAACATAATATCTATCCGATAGCCCGGATTGTTGTTTTCAAGGATCCCTTTTTAGCCAGAAAAAAACCGGAATGGGCCGTAAAAGATATTAACGGCGGGTTATGGCATGACTACAGAGGCCTAAATTGGATTGACCCTAATAATCGTTTATACTGGAACTATATTGTTGATATTGCTAAAGAAGCAATTGACATGGGCTTTCAAGAAATTCAATTTGATTATGTCCGTTTTACCAGCGATGGTGACTTAAAGCGTTGTGTATATCCTTCCAGCACCCATCAATTGCGCCAGGACGTCATTGAAGAATTTCTCAAATATACCAAAGCCCAATTAAGAAACTATCAGATACCCATTTCTGCTGATATATTTGGCCTGACGACCTCAGCCAATGACGATCTAGGCATTGGACAAAAATTTGAAAAGATCGCTTCCAGTGTCGATATTGTCTGTCCCATGGTTTATCCTTCCCATTATGCCTTGGGAACTTTTGGCTTAAGAAATCCGGATTATAATCCTTATGAAACTGTATTTCATGGCGTGAGCGACGCCAAAAAACGCCTTGCTAAACTCGGTCTGGGCAACGGGGCACCCCAAATTCGGCCCTGGCTGCAAGATTTTAGTTTAGGAAACCATTATGGCCGCAATGAAATTCAGAAACAGATCCAAGCAGTGAAAGATGCCGGAGTTAATGAATGGATCTTTTGGAACCCCAGCTGTCGATATGATAAATCCAAGTATATCGAATAAGCCCTATAAAAATTGCTTCGAATTTTCAAATGCCTTTAATACATGCTCTTTCGCTTTCAATAAATCCCGTTCCACAATCGCTTGAAAAAGAGCCCGATGATTGGCAAGAACTTGTTCAGGCCCAATTACATTTAATGTCTTTTTGATTGGAGTCGCAAAAAGCTGCATAACCACTTGGCTAATCCTAACAAACGATGAATTTTTAGTAATCTGTAAAAGGCGTAAGTGAAATTGTAAATCTAACTCCGATAATAAATCCCAATTGTGACTGGGAATTGTTTTCTCAAATTTAGCCAACTCCTCCGATAATTGGTCCAAATCATCGGCCGTTGCTTTCAAAATCACGAGTTCAATCGCATCGACTTCAAGCAGAACTCTAAGTTCAAAAAGATCATCTTGGGAGCCTCTTTCAATGATTAAGTTAAAGATTAAGGGTTCTATCATGGATTGGGAACTGGAAGTGGCAATAAAAGTACCCCCTCGTTTACGAGCCACCAGTACGCCTAAACCTCCCAGAGTTTTCAGGGCTTCGCGAAGCGAAGTTCGGCTGACCCCAAGTTGGATAGCCAACTCCGGCTCAGGAGGTAATCGATCTCCGGGTTTCAATTCTCCTCTTATCAATGATTGAGTTATCTTATCGATAATTTGTTGAACGACCGTACTAGACTGAATCGGTTGAAACAAGTTCTTCACCTCAAAAATATGACAACGAATTTACTTGCAAAATTCCTTCTCAACACTGTATTGATATCTTGCTACTTGACTATCCCCAACGCGGCGTTCGTCTGGTCTATGTATAATGAATCCTTCCACACCAAACATAAACCCTGAAAAAATTTATAAATTTTATCTTTGATTCTATAATGGCTTTTATTTCGCTAAAAATAAGCTTTCTCCTTCTAAAATGGCTGGCGCTTCTTCCAAAGACCTTACACCCTCCACTCTTAGTTTTACCCTCCATGAGCCCCATATTCTATCTTGAGGAGAATAAAACCACTCATCGATTAACCATCAGGAAACTCTGAAAGTTATCTCCAAAAACCAAAAACCGGCGACTGGAAAGTACGTCGGTTTTATTGCTGCCTATTTATTTACTGATGAAATCAATTGTTCTTTCACAGGGTCAAGGCAGGCTAATAACCCAGATTGCCGGACGAATACTGCGGAAAGTAAAAAAAGCCACTTTCTTACCATCCGGACTCCACGTCACCGAGCCGCCATTAAGGCCAACCTTATTCGTGACATAAAAAATTTCATTGGTATGCAGCTTTTTAATAAACAAACTACCCCTGTCAAACTTTCCGTTCCCGTCTTTGGTGGGAATTCGGTTGGAAACAAAAGCCAACTTTGAACCGTCCGGAGAAAGAGCCGGTAACCGGTTATCATAGTCATCATTAACAATAGCGCGAGTCGTATTGGTAATTGGATTGATAGACCAAATACCGCCTCTTCCAAAATCCATCACCTGATAATTTTGGCCCGAAACAGTCACCGTCTTTGGGCTCGGAGTAAGCTTGGTATAATAAATATTGCCATCTTTCCCCCACCAAGGTGACATTAAAAGTTCCCCTTCTTCTCCGGTTAACAGCTTAATTGAACCATCCTTGACATTCAGGATGTATAACTGACCGCTATAAGGCCCTTTACCACGGCTAAAAACTATTTGGGTCCCATCCGGAGACCAAAAGGGATCTCGGTCCTCTGTTCCCCAACTCAGCTGACGCCCGGAACCACTTGGAAGTTCCTTAATCCATATTGAAGAACTAATATTAGTATTATTAGCTTTTACTGGAAAAACTCTCCTCGACAAAGCTATCTTAGTACCATCAGGAGACCAACGGGGTGAAAAATCAATCATTTGATCGGTATTGGTCAAAGGCACCGGATCGGCAGCCGGTTCCAGAGCCCAAAACCATATCCGCATTTTGGCACTGTCTTCACCTTGCATCTTCCCGGCGAAAACGATGGATTTACTATCCGGTGACCAGTCACAAGACCATACATCATAATTTTTAGGAAGCATTTGAATTTCAGTCCCCGGCAAATTAGCCGCCAATGGCGGAACAGAAGAAACTGTTTGGGTTAAGGCATCACCGTTGCCGTCAGCCAAGATTACCCCGCAACAAATTAAACCTATTACTATAAATCCCAATCCGAAATGATAAAAACGTCGCATTCATAAACCTTCCCGTCATCCAAGAGTATTTGCTAAACATTTTCGACGTAAATAAAACAGTTCCTGCGCACACTTCCATGAATAAATCAGGAAATTAAAAAACCGGCTCTGATTTCTATTCCTCACCCACTATCCTGATTTCCGGAATGAGTTCAACACTAAATTTTTGTTTGACAATTTCTCGAATATGTTCAATTAATTTCAAGACATCAGCAGCCGTAGCGCCGCCATTATTAACAATAAATCCCGCATGTTTCATAGAGACTTGAGCCCCGCCAATCGAAAATCCCTTAAGCCCTGACTTTTCAATCAAAGGGCCCACATAATACCCTACCGGACGGCGAAATACGCTGCCTGCGCTGGGCATTTCCAATGGTTGTTTACTTTCTCTCTGACAAGTTAATTCAGCAATTTTAGCTGTCGCGTTTTCTTTATCAGCTATTTTTAGATCCAATTGAATTGCGGTGATCACTTGGCCACTTCCTTGAAAACGGCTATGTCGATACCCCATATCTAATTCAGCCTTATCATACCAGATAGTTCCTTTTTCCACATCAAAAGCCTGAACCTTTTTTAAAACCCCAGCCATCTCTCCGTCATAAGCCCCGGCATTCATATAAACCCCTCCTCCCACCGTTCCGGGAATACCACAGGCAAACTCCAATCCTGATAAACCTTGACAAGCCGTTTTTTTAGCCAAATCTCCCAAAGCCATTCCAGCACCCGCAGTTACTAGTCCCTCATAAAACTCATCATGGGTAAAAATCCCTCCAAGCTTAATACCGATACCCCTGATTCCTTTATCACGAACTAGCAAATTGGATCCCATCCCAATTATCATCCAGGGCAGTTTCTCCATTTGACAAAAAGTCAATACTTTTTGAATATCTGCCATATTTTCCGGCTCTACCAATAAATCTAACGGTCCGCCAATTTTGAAAGTCGTTAATTCCGCCATCGGGACTTGATAACGTTGTTTGATTCCTTTTAAGGCACTGTTTGCTTTTTCTTGCCACGATACCATTTTTTTCCCCCCATAAAAATTTTTAAATTTTAAAAAATTAGGCCTAACGATAATAACCTTTTTTTACTTCTGCTACAATCCGTTTTTCCTCTTCATAATCATCCGCTTCAAATGTGACCGAAAGCCTCAGATAAGAGCCGGCATCATCCCATGGCATTGTTGATATTAATGCTTCCTTTATTAAAAACTCCGATACCTCTTCTGCGCTATTAAAAATTATCCCCGATCTGGTTCCGCGGGGAGCCGGTACATAGCAATAAAAAGATCCTTTAGGCTTAAGGGCAGCAAATCCGACTTCCCTTAGTGCTGGTACTAATAAGTCAAAACGCCTCGAGTATCGTTCTAAATTACTTTGCGTTAATTCAGGGTGTTGCAACGCATAAATTCCGGCTTTTTGAATAGCCCGAAATTGGCCGGAATCCGTATTATCTTTAACCGTCCCATAAGCTTTTATGATTTTAGGATTGCCGACCACAAAACCCAGCCGCCAGCCAGTCATATTAAAAGCCTTGGAAAGTGAATGAACTTCAATCCCGACTTCCATAGCGCCATCAACCGAAAGGAAACTTAAGGGCTGATAGCCATCAAAAGTAAGAGCTGCATAAGCCGCATCCATCATTACAAAAATATTATTTTTGAAGGCAAATTCAATGACTTCTTTATAAAATTCTACGGTCCCAACTTGCCCCGTTGGATTATTCGGATAATTTAAATAAAGTAATTTCGCTTTGTAAAGAATTTCAGAAGGTATTTCTGAAAAAGCAGGATAAAAATTATTTTCTTTACATAAAGGCAGATTGTAAATTCCTCCCTGAAGATATTGGGTATAAGTTGCCGCCACCGGATACCCCGGGCTCGTGGTTAAAATAATCTCGCCCGGATTGATTAGACATAGCGGCAACATTGCCAATATAG
>DNPQ01000026.1 GCA_003501335.1 Bacillota bacterium | reverse complement strand
ACAATTCTTAGATTATATAATACTTCATTGGTCATCGGTTAAGGAAAAATCGTTATCAATTGCATTGATTTTCATAAAATTTGTTAAATTATTCATCAAATGCAAAACTGGAATCTGATATCGATTTCAATTTAAACACTAAACATTTGGATTTGAGTTTTTCCGTCGAAATCGAGATCAGCCGCTCAAAATCCTTAACCGAATCCAAATGGAATTGATTTTATCCTCAACTGCATATAGTTCTATAAAGTCATAAGTATTAAAATATTAAATTATAGTGGGATAAACATATTTGTAAATAGTAATATAAGTGCAAATCGATTACAATTTTAATTGACTGTGGTTTTCGTGGAAAACATTTTCGATCTATCTACTAACGCCTGTCAATCAAATACTTGCTTTAATTCATTCAATTAACACTTACCCTCGATACAATTCGACTTTTCCACGTCGATAGTTTCGTAACAGCCAGAGACCGTAAATGAAAAGCACAAGAGCGAAGGGAAGCAATGCCAGATCCCTAAGGAAACTTGTCAAAAATGCCAAACAATCCCACAGCCAATGAATGATGATTACCGGAATGATTGTATCGAGGCGGACTCGCAAAGCTACTGCCCAGGTACCAAATGTAGCTGCAAAAAAAGCCTGTAATGTGCTCGCCCTAAAGTCTCCGGTGATTAAACCGTTTAACGTGTGAACCGTACCGAAAATAATTGCTGTTATCCACACTGCATGCCAGACCCCAAATGATGACGAAGCCCCATGGAACAATATGCCCCGAAACATCAACTCCTCGCTGATTCCTACCATCAAGGTATTGACGATTACAAGCATAAGAACCCTGGTTGGCGGCAGGCCTGCATATATGACAGTCAGTAGCAGGAAGATAAGTACCACGGCTGGTAGCCATAATAACTTTAGTTCCCAAATATTAAGCGCACATATAGTGCTGAAAATATATGAAGCCAATAGACCACGATTTTTAGACTCTGTCACTAGAATTATGTGCTTAAACTTAAGCGCATGCTCTGATATCAAGAAACGTTTATGTGCTTAAAAATACGGAGCTTAAGTAATAAATGCAAATCCTGTAAATTATCCGGGCCTTTCCACCGACTTGAGGCCACCATTTCAAGAGAGTAATAACTCCGGTCAAAAAGACCATTGCAACCAGCACATTAAACATGATCTGGTTTTTAACCAGTTCATCAAGTTGCGTGGGCTGCCCCTTAACCTATATAAGTCCTACTACTACTACAACAATTAACCAAATACTAAATATTGCCAGTGAAGTAGGCCACGGTTTTCGTGGTACATTCATCTTTTATCTTCTCCAATCTGGTTAGATAACATTCTTTTTTCCAGCTTTAATCTAAGACCAGGCAAGTTGGTGCCTGAGAACGGTGTTTACGGCTCATGTTATTTTAAAGGCATCCAATGTAATTTTTTGATTAAATAAGTTGTTTCAGACCATTTTTTTGCTTTTAACATCTTTTCGTCAATTTTGTCAAAACTTCAGTTCTGAAATTTTATTGATTTAAGAATAATTGGTTTTGCGATAAACTCGTAAACGAAACTTATGCAGCCGTGCATGGTCCTAATCATTTTTTTACAAGAAGCGACTTTCCTGTCATCTCTGGCGGCTTAGAGATTCCAAGAAGCTCGATAATTGTCGGTGTAACGTCAGATAGTTTTCCATTCTTAAGCGCTTTTACTTCACTGTTTCCGAAGTAAATGCATTTTACCGGATTTGAAGTGTGTGCAGTACGTGGCTCTCCTGTTTTTGGGTCTATCATTTCCTCGGCATTTCCGTGATCTGCAGTAATGAGTGCCACACCGCCTTTTTCTTTTAGAACCTCAACAATCCTGCCAATACACTTATCAACGGCTTCTACCGCTTTAACTGCAGCTTCAAAAATTCCGCTGTGTCCGACCATATCCATGTTTGCAAAGTTAAGGACAATAACGTCATACTTTCCTGACCGGATTCTTTTGATAACTTCATCCGTAATCTCGTATGCGCTCATTTCCGGTTTAAGGTCGTAAGTAGCAATTTTCGGCGAGGGAATAAGGCAGCGGTCTTCACCTCTATAACGCTTTTCTTCGCCGCCGTTAAAGAAATAGGTTACATGGGCGTATTTTTCGGTTTCAGCGATCCGTAATTGTTTCAGGCCATGATCTCCCAAAACCCCAGCCAAAATGTTTTTCAACTGCTCTTCCGGCGGAAAGATTAAAGGCGCCACTAATGTCTCATCATATTGGGTCATACACACAAAATGAGTTTTCAAATCGCCGATACGGCGCTTAAAACCATCAAAATTAGGATCCACAAATACTCGGGTAATCTCACGGGCCCGATCCGGCCGGAAATTAAAGAAGATCACGGGATCACCGGGATTGATTGTAGCTAAGGGTTTGCCATTCTTGAAAATAATCGTCGGTAAAACGAATTCATCGGTGACCGCTTGCGCATATGAATTTGTTATGCCTTGAATCGCTGAATCAGCTACTTGTCCTTCACCATAAACCATTGCCGCATAGGCTTTTTCTACCCGATCCCATCGTTTGTCGCGATCCATCCCATAATACCGTCCGCCAATCGTAGCGATCTTACCCATTCCTTTATCGCGGCAAACCTTTTCTAATTCTTCCAAATATCCTTTGGCACTAGAAGGCGGCGTATCTCGGCCATCTAAAAAAGCATGAATATAGACTTCTTTAACACCAAGTTCTTTAGCCAATTGAATTAAGCCGTATAAATGCTCCGTATGACTATGTACACCGCCTGGTGAAACCAAACCCATCAGGTGTAAAGGGCGATTTTCTTTCACGGCATATTGAATCAAATCCAAAAAAACTTGATTTTGTTTAAATTCACCCTCACGGAGCGCTTTTGAGACTCTTACCAAACTCTGATAAACAACTCGGCCCGCACCGATATTCAAATGCCCAACTTCGGAAGTGCCCATCTGTCCCTCTGGCAATCCAACGGCTTCTCCCGAGCATAATAAAGTTCCGGAAGGATACTTGGCAAACAAACTATTTAAAAAAGGGGTATTCGCTTGCTTAATTGCATTACCATCTTCCCGCGGATTGAGTCCCCAACCATCTAAAATAATGATTGCTGCAGGTTTGTAACTCATAAAAAATCCCCCTTATCAGTGAGCGATTATAATTTGTAATTGATAAAAAAAATATATATTCAAAAAGCCACGCAAAGCCGCCAAGGCGCAAA
>DNPQ01000181.1 GCA_003501335.1 Bacillota bacterium | reverse complement strand
CGCTTGAAGTTTTGGGCTACTTTTTCACGGGCCTGACGCTCTATCTCGGGATGAAACGGTTGATTTAAGTTAATTTCTTCGTCGGCTTTTTGCGTGTTGCTTTGACTTTTGGAGGTATTGATGATTTCAAGATAAGTCAATAAGGTTTGATATTTTAGATTTAAACGCCAATATTCCCGCAGCCCTTGAGGCCCATCCGGGAAATCCCGCTTCTCCGGATCGGTCTCAAAACTTTCCTTGACTGAAAAGTCGAAAGGCTTTGCCAAGGTTTCTTGGACGATGAGGCTGGTTTCGGTAATTCGCTGCTGAAGAATTATTTTCGACATATTATAAAAATCATAGGACTCATTTTTAAGCTGTTTGTCCAATTGATTTTCATAATTTTTCAGGTGTTTCACATCTGATTTTAATAAAAATTGCTTGTTGGGATCTAAATTTTTTAGATATAACCGAAAGATCCTTTGGGATAGGTGTTCGTCGATTGGGTTCGGATTATAGTGCCACATTTGCAGACTTTGTAACATGATATCGGTTACAATCTTATCTTTATCATTTTCCTCGGCGAAAAGGGTTGTCGTTAGAAGGGCTAAAACGGATACCAAAAGCAGGATCTTTATCGATAAGCGTTTCATGAATAAAACCTTCTTTCCCAATGAGTAATAGTTAAGTGCGATGTGTTTCTAATGATTGACTTCAAGTCATTTTATTTTGCCGGTTGCATCGATCCAATTGAAACCGTTCCACCAGATCGGATGGCCTATGGTCGTATCAAAATACATCATTCCGATGGGACAATCCGTTGGCCTCTCAGAGCTGGTACCCGATTTAATAGTTTGAAGATATTCATACTTTGAAGGGTCCAAATAAATTTTTATTTTGCCATTGTCATAAATTAATAAACCTTGTTCAATAGACTCCGGTAATTGGTTTCCGAGTATGACCCCCTTATCAAAAACGCCGACGCCGGAGATATCGAGCCGATTCGAATCCGTTATTTCTTCCACTACAGAGGATGAACGATTATCTTTGGTGAAACTATCCAATAACGGTACATTTGAATTATCCGGTGAAGCATAACCTCTATTATTGCGAAACATCAGAAGAGCCGGACCTTCAATATGTACAAAAGATTCGGTAGAGCCGTTATTATCACGGATGAAAGTGTTATTCTCCACCAAACCGGAAATTTTTCCATTATTGCTGGAATTATTGATTGCTATAGCTGGATTTGTTCCATGCGTGGTTATCGCATTATTCGATAATGAAAGCTGATAAAAAGAGCTATTGGGTCCGGCATCTATACATTTCCCGTTGTTTTCAAAATAGCAACCATTGATACTAAGGTTCCATATGGCATAGGTATAGGCCTCATTGAATGCAAATACGGCATCGCTGTATCCTTCAAACTGGCAACCTACGAAAGAAATATTCCAACCTTGCTTAAATGTCACGGCTTTAGAACCGGTAGAAAAAATACAGTTGATAAAACTATTGGCATTTAAAGGAGCGCCTCCTCTGAAAGCCACATCATTATAGAAAAAAGAGACATTAGAAAATTTATTTGTCCAACAAAACTGACAATCAACACCGATGGCAAAATGACTTACTTCCGCATCATTCATCGTCAGGTATCGGGAAGTAATATAGAGGCCCGTGCCTAAATCGTGGGCTCCGCGAATGGCAATATTTTCGATGGTTAAATAATACGAGCCTGTGCCGTATTGGCCTCCCTGAGCCGTCCGTTCCCCGGAGATGATAGCTTTTTCGGTTCCCTTATAAAGTAATATCGTTGACCTTTTACTATCCCCTAAAATCCGGATATTTGAAGGTACTGTAATAGTTTGTTCGAATGCATATTGCCCTTTGGGGAAAAACAGGGTCCCGCCGGATTTAAGACTATTAATAGCTTTTTGGATGCTGGGGGAATCGTTGGTAATTCCATCACCTTTGGCGCCATATAATGTTACACTAATCGGGTTGCTATTGGAGGGTTCCGTTGCTTTTGTTTTAGTTTTGTTGGTCTGGTGATGAGTTGTTTTTGCCAAGCACGGGTTGGCCGCGGTTAGTAATAGAAAACCTGATAAGAATGAACAGATACAGAATAATTGAATCGCCTTTGAACGCATAATGATGGGATAAGCCTCTTTTCAGTTATTTTAGTCCGTTTCAGTATAACATAATTCAATGATAATAATGATTTTAATTTTGATAACAAAATCAATTGAAAAGCGCATCGATGTACATAAATCAAGACCAGCGCCCTTACCAATTTGTTTTGGTCAAATCGATGAAATAATTTCATAGGGATACTGAAGTCTAGAAAAGCTCGGTAGGATCATTTCGAAGCAGTATTTAAAGAAACAATTTCATTTATATCATGGGAGCTCCTCCATAAAGTCAAATTTTTTTTGAGTATATTTAGTTGGAAATCAAAGGGGAAAATTTGTTTGTACAGTGTGGTGATTACATGTTGTGCGGCAGATGGTATGCCGGTGGGGCTGCTGGTAAATTTGCCTTTGAAAAAGATTGAGTTTTCTCCTGAAGAATGGGTTGGGGTGGAAGGGACAATCCAATTCATGCCTTGTGATCAAAGTCTTAAAAATATCCATTACGGCAATCGTTTCTCCGGAAAAAAGATATCCGGTTTTCACAGCCACAAATGTTTATCGGGTACAGCCTCATGATTTTGATAGTCCCGTTATTTAATTCATGGAATGAATGTTTGTCATCTATTCCCATTTAAAAAAGCAATATGATACTCAAAGCCGTTGAATTAGGATATAATTATCTTTGAAATGTCTTTGAAAATCGGAATTAAATTCTTTGCGGAAGGCTGGACGGCTTTGGGGGTGAATTTTTATGAAATTGTTATTTATCACCGATAAGGGTAAGCTGGTAAAAAAACTTTCCCAGATCCTCAGAGAAAATGGTTATTTGGTTGATCACGCGGCTGACGGTCAAACAGGTTTGGAAATGTCTGCTGGCGGCTCCTATAACTTAATTATATTAGAATGGTTAATGTCTAAGGGAGACGGGATCTCAATTATGAAAGAAATTCGTTCGCAGGGTTTGGATACGCCGGTATTGATGATCGGGGATAAAGACACCCCCAGGGACAGGGCCGATGGTTTGGATTCCGGCGCGGATGATTTTTTAAGTCAACCTTTTG
>DNPQ01000397.1 GCA_003501335.1 Bacillota bacterium | reverse complement strand
CAGAGTGGAACATGAGCAGGTGCTGGGGGTTGATGTAGAAAGTTGACATTAGCTTGGCGATGGGAACCTAATGAAGGTCTTTTTCGTCAAGTTTTTTTATATTGGAAAAACAATTGAAAGTTTTTTCTATAAATGATATTTTATTTAAAAGGTGGTTTGCGATAACAAGCCGGAGAGATTTTTTTAGCTTTTTCGGAAAACGGGAGGAGGATTTAAGTTGCGAGAAATCCTGGAATTGTTGGAACATAATGACCGGTTAACTCCGGCAGAGATTGCGGTTATGCTTGGAATGAGAGAAGAGGATGTTAAGGCTAAAATCGCGGAGATGGAAGCTGAAAAAGTTATCCTCAATTACCGGGCGATGGTCAATTGGGAAAGAGCCGGGGTTGAAAAGGTTGATGCTTTAATTGAAGTGAAGGTTATTCCTCAACGGGATGTGGGCTTTGATGAGATTGCCGAACGGATTTACCGGTTCTCAGAAGTAACATCGGTATTTTTAATGTCCGGGGCCTATGATCTGATGGTATTGGTTGAAGGGACAACAATGAAAGAAGTTGCCTTGTTTGTCTCTCAAAAGCTGGCGACGATTCAAAACGTCCAAAGTACGGCAACCCATTTTGTACTCAAAAAATATAAACTGGAAGGCGTCATCATGGATGGCAAGGAGGAAGTTGAGAGGCTGGTGGTGACACCGTGAATGAGGGCACTGTCAGGGAGTGCAACCTAGGAGGACGAACTGCCAGTAAACGCGTTTGGGTTAATAAAACTATCGCGGCCATTCCGCCTTCGGGGATTCGCCGTTTTTTTGATCTGGTTGCCGAAATGAAAGGAGTCATCTCCCTTGGCGTTGGGGAACCGGATTTTGTAACCCCGTGGCATATTCGGGAAGCCTGTTTTTATTCATTGGAAAAAGGCTATACTATGTATACTTCCAATTATGGCCTTCTTGAGCTCCGTGAAGAGTTAGCTTCCGATTTATACAAAAATTACGGAGTTTCCTATGATCCCAAGCAGGAACTTCTAGTGACGGTTGGGGTTAGCGAAGCTTTGGATCTGGCGTTCCGGGCGATTATCGAACCCGGGGATGAAGTTATTGTTCCCGAGCCATGTTATGTTTCATACAACCCTTGTGTGATTATGGCCGGCGGAAAGCCGGTTAATGTTACCACCAAGGCGGAAGAAGGGTTCCGGGTCCGGGCTAGAGATATTGAACCCTTGATCACTTCCAAAACGAAGGCGATTTTACTTTGTTATCCCAATAATCCTACCGGTGGTGTGATGACCCGGGAGGTAGCTTTGGAAATAGCCGAACTGGCCCAGAAATATGATTTGCTGATTATGAGTGATGAAGTTTATGCTCATTTAACCTATGAAGACGAGCATATCTGTTTTTCAGCTCTCCCAGGGATGAAGGAAAGAACGATTCTTTTTAATGGCTTTTCGAAAGCTTATGCGATGACTGGTTGGCGATTAGGGTATGTTGCGGGTCTATCCGAGATTATCCAAGCAATGATGAAAATCCATCAATTCACGATGCTTTGTGCGCCGATTACCGCTCAAAAGGCGGCAATTGAAGCGTTACGACATGGTGAAAATGAACGTCGCAAAATGTGTGAAGAGTATAACCGCCGTCGCCGTCTGTTTGTCAAGGGCCTTAACGATATTGGGCTCACTTGTTTTGAACCCAAAGGCGCTTTTTATGCTTTCCCTTCCATTGCCATAACCGGAATGAGCTCGATAGAATTCAGCGAACAACTGTTGAAGGAGGAAAAAGTGGCTGTGGTGCCCGGAGACGCTTTCGGAAGTTTCGGAGAAGGCTATGTACGATGCTCTTATGCTTCATCGATGGCCAATTTACAAGAAGCCTTGGTGAGGATGGCGAGATTTGTGGAGAAACATCGTAAATGAAGGCCGATATTTTTTTATCGTTAAAGAAGTGGGATGGGATATCTTTCATATATCAAATTTGAAAATTCCCATCCCGTCAATTTTAAGCGGAGTGTTTTACATAATGCAATTAGTGCGCCAATTTTAAAACTGCCAACACATCATCCCGGTTGAACTTGCTGACCGCCCCTACAAAACTAGCCCAGGGTTTGATAGATTTTTTGGCCATTTCCTCCAGCCGGTCATCGGGAATATTCAGTTCTTGCAAGGTAATCGGCATACCAATTTGCCGGTAAAAGTTTTCTAACCGATGAATTCCTTCCAGGGCAGTCCATTCCGGATTTTCAAAATCGTATTCTACATCCCATACCCGGACGGCAAATTGAATGAAACGCTCTAAATTCCGATGCAAAGTATATTTCATCCAAGCCGGGAAAATTACCGCCAACCCTGCCCCGTGCGCCACATCATAAATCGCGCTTAGCTCTTGCTCAATCATATGGGAAGCCCAATCGCCTATTCGTCCGGTACTGAGTAAATCGTTGTGTGCTAAAGTGCTGGTCCACATCATTTCAGCTCGCGCATCATAATTTTCAGGATTATTTAAAGCGATGGGAGTTGTTTTGATCATTGTTTTTAATGCTCCTTCACAGAGCCGATCCGTGAGATCCACATGAGATACATTTGTAAAGTAGCGTTCCATGATGTGAGCCATGATATCTACAGCGCCACAGGCAGTTTGATACGACGGTAAAGTAAAGGTTAGTTCGGGATTCATGATCGCAAAACG
>DNPQ01000424.1 GCA_003501335.1 Bacillota bacterium | reverse complement strand
CCAGTGGGTTCGTCGGCTAACAATAATTTGGGATTGTTCACCAAAGACCGGGCGATTGCCACTCTTTGTTGCTGGCCTCCGGATAGTTCACGCGGTTTATGATGGATTCGCTTTTCCAGTCCCATTTTGTTTAAAGCTTCTACGGCTGTTTGGTGGCGTTCTGCGGCAGGAACACCAGCATAAACCAATGGTAACTCTACATTTTGAACTGCCGTAAGATTGGGGAGCAGGTTAAATGATTGAAAAACAAAACCGAGTTCCTTGTTACGCAATCTGGCTTGTTCATACTCATCCAGTTGAGCAACTTCCCGGCCATCGAGTTTGTAAGAACCGGAGGTCGGCTGATCAAGACAGCCGATTATATTCATAATCGTAGATTTTCCGGATCCAGATGGTCCCATAATTGCGACCATTTCACCCTGATTGACTGTAAAAGAAATATCATTCAAGGCCCGTACTTCTACATCACCCATTTGATAAATTTTGTATATGTTTTTGATGGAAATCATGGTTTCTCTCCTCACATGGGCGGTGGGCCGCCCATTCCGCCGCCCATCCTTAAACTTTTAGAATTACTATTACTGGAAGAATTGGTATTTTTAAAAGATATTTTAGGGACTGCCACTTGATCCCCTTCAGCCAATCCAGATACGATCTCCACGTATTTTTCGGACTGAAATCCCAGGCTTACCTTTTGGGAAACCAATTGGCCCTGTTTCAAAACTTTCACAACATCCTGGCCATTGACTTGGGTGATGGCCCGCAAGGGTATCGCCAATATGTCTTTGTGGGAATTGACCATAATTGTTACATCCACAGTCATGCCTGATTTTAGAAGACTACCAATGTTGATGGTAGGTGGCCTTTTAAAACCATTTCCCGTTCCAGGTTCGGTAAATTTGGAATCTGTCTTATTCCCAAAAGAGGACCGTTTCTTGAAACCGGAAGGCCCCCCGGCTTTTCGATTCATTTCGGGGAGCCCGGTGAGTGGTTTGATGTCAACCGGAAATGTAACTACGCTGGAACTCGTGGTACCGGTGCTGCCAAATGAAGTCACAGTTCCCGGTATGACGGTCCGGTTTTCATCGTTAGCAGTGATAAAAGCCATCTGACCCTCTTTGATTTGGCTGATATCGCCCTGGTCAACATCAGCTTCGATCCGGATGGCGCTGGCCCCCCCTAAAGTTAATAATTCATCGGTAGTGGCCACCGATTCAGCTTCTTTCACATCAATCCACGAGACTTCGGCATCGAACGGAGCTTGAATTATAATATTGTTATCTTTGTCAACACCGTTTTTGGTCAATGATTGCAATTTTAGGGTATATTCGCTGACTTGGGCCTGATATTGTTCAACTGATTTTTGAGCGCTTTCTAAATCATCAATGGTAGTACCCTGGATTTTGTATAAGGCCTGTTGCCGTGCCAAGGCGTTTTGGGCCACGATTAAAGCGCTTTTCGCTTGGTCCAGCGATGATTTGTAACCGGCGGCATAATTGATTACATCTGCGTCTTTTAATTGCAGTACCAGCAGAGGATCTCCTTTATGAACAGTTTCGCCTGGTTTAGCCAATATTTGTTTTACAGTTGCACTATATGGCGAATAAAGAGCGGCGTTTTTTTCAGTGGTAACATTGGCGGTGGCGTCTACTTTTTCACTGAGATCCATCCGCTTTGCTTCTACTGTGTCATAGGCTTCAGATTTGGCCTGTTTTGTTTGGTGAATATGTTGTACCGTAAACCATACAATGGCCACAGCCAATACCAGGATAATAGCGGCAATGACAGGCAAACTTTTTTGTTTGTTACTCATCTCATTTTTCCTCCAATACACTCTGATGGTCAAAGGGATATAAATCTCCAGTCACTTTTTTCAACTTTTGCAAAGCTAATATATAGTTATAGTCGGATTGGACTGCAGTAACTTTGGCGACTAGCAAGTTTTGCATGGCATCATAGTAATCGGAATAAGTAATTGCATGAAGTTTGGCTTGAACTTCCTTGATTTCCATATCTTTTTCATAATAAGCCAATGCTTTCTGATCAACGTCATGCTGTTTAACGGCCATTTGATAATCGGCCAATGTCTGTTGGACTTCAAGATTAATATCGCGTTGTTGCTTTTCCAGAGCCAGTTTGGTGTTTTCTAAACTGTATTGGTCCTGTTTTGCTAGGTTGGCTGTGCTGCCCAAATCCAGGCTCCAACTAAATTTCAAGGTAAAATATTTATTATCGTTACCAAAATAAGTGGTGTTGCTGGAATTAAGAATATCTTGGGATGAATTCCAATCGCCGCTGATAGCATCCATCCAGGAGAAGTCGCCGCTTAGAAAGTCGTAGCTAAGTCCAAAGTAGTTATTTTCTCCCCGATCATTGTAACTAAAAGAGACACCTGGCAATTGAGTGTTTTTTACCTGTGCCCAAGTGCGCTGGGCTTTTTTAATATTGATATCATCCTCCCGAAGTTCCAACCGCTTTTTGAACGCTTGTTGCTGGAGAGCTGCTAGATTTTGTTCGAATGTGGTTTTGAGATCGGAAGACAAAGCTTCCAATTGGTGACTTTCCAGATCTTGCAGCCCAATTTGATTGGCGAGGGTCTGTTT
>DNPQ01000381.1:2383-3277 GCA_003501335.1 Bacillota bacterium | reverse complement strand
AGTCATTTGGGAAAATATCCTCTAAATACAATTTTCTTCACCGATCATAACATATTGCTTTTAATCTTACCTGCAAAGTAATAAATAAAATCAGATAATACTCTAAAAGCTCCCCTTACCCCCGATTTTTCTGGATTTATCGGCAAATATTCCATTATCAAAGCTATCCAAAATCATTACAAAAAATGCCAGGAAACGATTCCGTTTCATTTTTCCATTGCATAAATTAGCTCTATAAAAATTCTAGAATCGGATTTTATAACATTTGGCGTACTTTTATATGAGTAGGTTATTTTTGCTGTTAAAGGAGGTTGAAAGATGAGTTTTTTCGGGCTCAATAGCAGATCCTTGAATCAAAAACAAACCGACTTTAAAAATTCTATGGACTCGCAGTGGATGGACTTATTCCGGCAGGCCAAAAATCTCTACCAATCGGGAGTATCCGGGGATCAGGAATCAGCAATTCAGGCCTATCAGCTTCTGGAGAAAGTGAAGGAACTGGCTCCGGAAGATAACCTGGTTGATGCCTATTACGGGAGTGCGCTTTGTCTTTTAGGCCGCGATATGGCTGAGAATGGGCAACGTTTTGAGAGAGTGCTCCGGGGACTGAAGATCCTGAATCAAGCCGTTAAAGAAGAACCTGATAACTTTGAGATTCGGATTATTCGCGGGAATGTCTGTGTCAATTTACCGGAAGCCTATTTCCATCAAAATGGTAATGCAGTCGAAGATTTCAACTACTTAGTATCCTATTACGAACAAAATCCGGATTTCTTCCCGCCGGAGCTTTATTTTCAATTCCTGTATAGTTTGGGAGCCGCTTATCAAAATTTAGATCATCAAAAAGAAGCTGATGCAACCTGGCAGAAACTGATTCCATTAGTCCAAAATCCA
>DNPQ01000381.1:0-2112 GCA_003501335.1 Bacillota bacterium | reverse complement strand
AATATGCGGAATTGCTAAAAGAAAGAGGATTGACCCGGGAGAAGGAGCTGATCTTCACATTAACGCGATCGATACCGGACATTCAGGCAGAGGCTGATAAACTCCATCAGCAGGCGCTGATGGGTGGAACAAAAGAACTTAAGCTGGCGCTGGATTTTTTGGCTAAAGCATTGGTATTACATCCAAATAATCAGTTGCTTATGGCTTATCAAGCGGATTGTACTTCACTTTTGTCAAAAGATGCCGGTAATACAGGTGAAATGTTTGCCGGCGCCATGAAAACGACTAAAACTTTGGATAGTATCATCAATCAGGACCCTGATCGCATCCAATTACGCTTATTACGGGCCAATCACAGCCTGCGCTTGCCGGAAATTTTTTTCAGCCGTACTGCAACTGCCGTTGTTGATTTGGAATATTTGGCTGAACATTACCGGCAAAATCCTTCTATTTTCAGTCAGGAGCAATACTGGGGAATCCTTTACAAGCTTGGTCTTAGTTACCGGCGGCTTGGAATCATAACGGATGCGGAACAAATTTGGCAGGAATTGTTGCAAGAAAAGATTGGTTCAGCGCTTAGAGAAAAAATTGAAAAAGAGCTCTGCAATAGGGTGCCTCCCGCAGAGAAGGAGTTATCGCTAACCAAGAATCGCCTGGTTTTTTATGAAGAAGCGAAACGTCTCCATGATTTAGGAGTAGCAGGCAACAAATTTGCGGCCCAGGTGGCACTGAAGTTGTGGCAACAAGCCTTTGAAAGCGAGCCGGAAAATTCACTGGCTCAGGGTTATTATGGAAGTTCCCTGGCCTTGACTGGAAGAGACGCTACGGATACCAGTGTCATTTTTGGTAATGCCATTCAAGGGATGGAACACCTTACCGAAGCCATTAAACATGATCCGGAGAATTGGGAGATCCGGATTCTCCGGGCTTACCTGGCCCACTCATTGCCGGAGGCTTTCTTTCACACAACTCATCAGGCGGTTGAAGATTTTTCGTATTTAATAAAAGCGTATGAAGAAAATAACAGTCTTTTTCCAAACGAAATCTACCGGCAAATTGTAAATGACCTGGCTAAACTCAAACAAGGTAGCGGCCAAAGCCCTCAAAACCCGGATGCTTCAGTAGACTGAAAATTCCTAAGGTTGAATGATTTGGAGGTGGTATTGATGATTATGGATGCCCATGCCCATATCTCAGAAACATCTTATGGCAATACCCGGCTTTATTTGGAACAATTGAAAGAAGCCGGAATTGAGCAGGGTGTTGTAGTGCCGGGTGGCATGATGGATGTCCGGAAAATGACTGACTATATAACCGGTCAGGCTAAACCGGATCAGCCGGAACCGAATAATCAGTATGTGGCTGATTTCTGCCATGCGCAGACAGGTAAATTCAAAGGATTTATTTGTATCAATCCTCATGATCCACAAGCGTTGGAGAAATTAGAGGAAGGATTTCGGAATGGTTTTGCCGGTCTTAAACTTTCACCGATGTCCCATGAATTTTCCTTCAGCAGCAAGATACTAGCGGAACTGGCCGCTTGTTGCGGCAATTATGGGTTCCCGGTGTATTCCCATGTCGTATTCAGCCCGGGAGCCTCGACAGCTAAATTTGCTTCCCTGGCATGGCAATTTCCGAAGACGAACTTTATTTTGGGCCATATGGGATTTGGCCCAGCCGATCAGGAAGGACTCAAAGCGGCAACTGTAATGGATAATTTTTATTTGGAAACCTCCACCGGCAATTTCTTACACATTCAGGAAGCCGTTAAAAAGGCCGGTCCACGGAAGATTATTTTTGGTTCGGAGTTTCCCCTCTCCCATCCGGCAGTGGAATTGCAAAAGATTTTATTGCTCCGTCTTCCCGAGCCCAAACAGGAACAAATTCTCGGAGGCAATATCAAGACTCTGTTACCTCCAAACAGGGAAGTGACGAAGCCGTCATGAAACCTGAAGAACAATTAAAAGCCCTAAATAAACTGTTGGATCATTGTAAGACGGCGCCGTTTTACCGGGAGCGTTTGCCGGAACAACCTTTACAATCAATAGAAGATTTTTACCGGCTGCCCCTGGTTACCAAGGAAGATTTGCGGAACCATTCACCGTTTGGATT
>DNPQ01000352.1:693-3996 GCA_003501335.1 Bacillota bacterium | reverse complement strand
ACCCACATGATCTAATGATAAACCGACTAACACTTTGGTCTTAGCGGTACCACGGCCACGACTGCCACCTTCTTTGGTAGCGCCGAAAAAGCTTTCATCAAGCTCAACTAATCCAGCAAGTTGATAACGTTCCTCGCGACTGGCCATTGACTTACGGATTTTTTGAAGCAGTAGCCAAGCCTTTTTCTGAGAAACGCCAAGCATCTTTCTTAATCCTAGCGAAGAAAAACCACGTATATCGGTAGTCACTAAAAAAAACAGCTAAGAACCAAATATGAAGCGGAGTTCGGGTCTTATGAAATATCGCTCCGGCAGTCACTGAAGCTTGATAATGACACTCAGAACATTCATAAACATGGCGGTGCTCGATATAATAACCTTTTTTCGATTGACATTTCGGGCAAACCCAACCATTCGGCCAGCGGATTTGGTATAAGTATTTAACACAGACTTCTTCGGTAGAAAAATATTGTTGAAACTGTATTAATGATTGGGGTTTTAAATGCTTTGATCGATTAGACGGCATAGGTCCCACCGCCTTTAAACGTTTGTTCGATACTGGTTATATTTTACAACGAACGAATGTTTGTCGTCAAGCGTTTTTTGGTTCCTGAGTTAAGGGGGTAATCAACTTTATAAATTCTTGATGCTGAAATATTTCTTTAAATTGAGCTTTCCATTCTTCTCTTGTAATTTTTTTTGTATTGAGAGCAACTGGAGAAGGATGCATCAAACAATAATCCACTCTAATTTTCTTGGCCCGCTCTCTAGCATACTCGCCTAAAGTCACAACCTTATAATTTGAAAGACCCATAGTTATTAGTTTAAGATAATTTTCCGCAAATTCTTTACCTTTTTCACGGAGAATCCCTTTCAAATCTTTGGGTGTCCAGTTTTTTTCATAAAATCCACTTTGTTTAGGAACTGCCGCTTTAACCGTCATCCCTAAAGGAAATGCATTTAAGAATAAGACCTCAGAAAAAAATTTGTCATTACCCATTTCTTCAATTGCTTCATAAACAATTTTAGCTGTTTTTTCAATTGGCTTTTTAATATATTTGTTTGGAGCAACATTGCGATAAGGCATGATATATTCACAGGGATCGATCCCTAAACATTCCCGGCAATGGTATGGATCAGTAAAAGGGATACATGTTTGGATCGCTCCGTCAATTCCCGGATTCAGTCCGATAACCAGAAAGCGCGGTAAACTACTAGAAAAGTATAACTCCAGATATTTTAAAAAGCACTCGATTCCGTATGAAAATGGATTATAAACAGATATGGATGGGTCAAATCTTAAAATTGTATTTTCCATTTCATCTGCAAGTGTTTTTAATTGAGGCTTTACTGTTAGAAATATATCATAATAATTCATCTATTCAGTCTCCTCAGGTATATAGAATTTCATTAAAAATACATAAGGCTCTTGATTTACTAATAAAATAGGCCACTTCTTACTTAGAATAGGCCCTATATAACTTTAATTTTCATTATCCTTCTTTAGTCCCCCTACCAAAACCGCCTCTACAACTTGTACTAACGTCCTTCTCGTTCTTTCATCCCCCATCTCCCAAACCTTCAAAACCCTTTGCAACAAATCCCGCAACTCATCGTTTAAACTCTCTTGTATATCTTCAATGGCAACAATTGACCGTAATTTCTCAAATTTAAAATCCCGAAAGATCTTCGCCAACCCTTCCCCAAATTTCTGCTCTCCCAAAAACCGGATTCCAATTTCGATATATTCCTCCGGGCAATAAACATCTCGCCTTCCCCAGTTTTTATCCATTCAGGATTTCCCGCGAACCGTTCTCTTAATTTCTCGGTGAAACTATAATAAAAGTGTAATTTAAAACAATTCCCTTAATTCACCCGAAATTACACAACTGAACTCAAAACCACCAGCCCGGACTTATCCTCTCCGCGCCCTGGTTTTGGTTTGCCTGATGCCGCGGCATTAACCAATGCCGGATGCATTAACCACTGCCGCGTTGCATTAAAAGTATCATTACCAACCGGCTTCATCTTCGAAGTACAACCAATCCGCCTTATCCATAAAGTACACCCAAAATGTAAACCGGATAAAAAAATCTCAATTATTTCCATTATAACATGAATCAGCTTAAAAATAAAAAAGCCAAGCAGAATCTAGGAAAGAGCACATTAAAAGTCAAAAGCGCAAAGGAAAAAATTTAAGATGCACCGTTCAAAATAATCACGGAATGTTTCAGCTTCCCTCTTCTTTCATCCAACGTTTCAATTTTGCACCTTTCCCTTTTCACTTTTAAATTAAAAATCGCCATGGGAAAAACAAACCTCCAAACAATCGCATCCCTCGAACAACAAATCGCCGCCGGGAAACAAAAGCTCCAGGAAGCGTTTGACGCCGTCGGCTGCACGGACTCGATCGTGCTGGCGTACAGTATTAAGCTGGATAAGTTGATCAATCGATATCAAAGGATGAAGAGCAAAGAAGAAAAAACAACGGATTGAGGGTTCTTGAAACCATTTTGAGAGTTGTTATTTAAGATATTGGGTAGTTTGGGGATTACAACAAAATAGAGAATGGATGGAATAAAAAAACTTCAGCTATTTTAATACTAACAACAGGGGACGCCACCTGCTCCCCTTGCAACCCCTAAGGCCAAGGGTTGTTTCCGGACAACCCTTGGAACCCGCCGGGCCGGGGACACCGTGTCCCCAGGCATTCCCTCCTATCACGGCATTCCTCCTTGAACGCCGAAGGAATGCTTGCGCAATTTAACTGTCGCCCACTTCCGTGTGGTCGCCTTCTTGGGCCATTCTGTTTGCCGTCGGCCATGATGCATCCATGACATCCAGGCCGCGTGGTCAACATCCTATTGACCATGTCGGAGCTTATAAAATGGTCTTTTGGACGCGAATATATTTTGCCTACAAACTTCTTGAAAGTACTTATATAAGGCTACCTTGAATAAACCCTACCCGCCGATCAGGGATGTCGGCGGCGCGGCATCTTTTCACGACGAAAAACTGCCGTCGGCTTTCAAAAAAAACCTGGAAGACGCTGCCACGACGGCAGCGTCACTCAAATCAAAAACTCCAACTCCGGCAACGGGATGGCCGGAGCGATGAAGGAAAGACCGGGAACCATGGGTGCCCGGCGGCGGGATTCAAAAGGGTGTGCCGCCCACACCCTTTTGCCCTAGAGGTTTCAGGGGAGTGGGTGACGTCCCCTGTAGGCATCTATGACATACTTATTTATCTATACATTCGCTTTTATGCTTTCCCGATCTTACTCCACCCAAAATTTCCATCCGT
>DNPQ01000352.1:0-396 GCA_003501335.1 Bacillota bacterium | reverse complement strand
TTTTTTCCCCAACATAGCCAACATGCCCAACATCATTCAACCCCGAAACGTCCTTTCCCAATCCATGGGAAAAACCAGTCTCCAAACAATCGCATCCCTTGAACAACAAATCGCCGCCGGGAAGCAAAAGCTCCAGGAAGCGTTTGACACCTGCGGCTGCACGGATTCAATCGTACTGGCTTATAGTATCAAGCTGGATAAGCTAATTAATCGATATCAAAGGATGAAGAGTAAAGAAAAAAATTAACGGATTGAAGAATCTTGAGATCATTTTGAGAGTTTCAATTTAGGATATCGATCAGTTCGAGGCTTACAAAATAGAGAATGGATGGAATAAAAAGCTTTAGCGATTTTAATATGGCCGACAGGAGACGCCACCTGCTCCCCTGCACTCCT
>DNPQ01000171.1 GCA_003501335.1 Bacillota bacterium | reverse complement strand
ATCCCCTCCTGGCCCTCTTGCCCCTCGTTCCCCTCCAAAAAAATGTATGTTTTGGCAACGACTGAGTATTTAGGAATCCGGTTAAAATCCGACGCCTTCAAAAAAAGCGATGAATCCTGGCCAAGATTTGGCCTCTATCATTTGCAACTGTCATTGTTCTCCGGCCGTTGGCATCGGCTAGTTCCCGGTTGGCAATGACCGGGGGCGCTCGCCTCCCTCCGGCATCAAGCTCGGCCTGGAGAAACGTTATGGAAGAAAATTTACGAGGGGAAGGAGGGGCAAGAGGCGATCAAAAAATGAAAGAAGATAGGAAAGATCATCGGCTTTATATGCGGTTAGCGAACCCCATTTATTTTAGCAAGGGAGGTTCCTTTTTTCTACTCATCGGCATCGCCTTCCTTTTATTATGTTCCGGTCCCACTATATTATAACGGAAAAGCTCCTTCAATTTCGGTTACTTGATCCTGTTTGATAGACACGATTTTGCCTATCCTCCTCGCTGCAATAATCGTCTTCGCAGTACTTTCAGCCACTTCCAGCCGGTCAAATGCCTTCAATGGCGAATTCCCGGTTACAATAATGCAACGATTCTCCACCATAACAATGGGATTTTCTTTGGTGAATGTCTTCAAGTCGAACTGTATCAAATCAGGTTCAAAAGGCGCTTTTCGAACATTCCTCAACACAATATAACTTTCCGGGATCGTCCGGGAATCAAATCCCTCCTTGGTTACTGCAAAAGCCCCAATATTGGGTGGATAGGCATCAATGATTGAATGAACATCCGGGTCATGATCATAGATCCGCTTGTGAAGCCAAACCAAAGTGCTTGGTATTTTCCCGGCTTCCTTCGTTTCTTCGTCTATTCGGACAATTTGATTGACAGTCAAATATTTTCTATCCACCATTTCAGGTGTTATGATAAAAGAATGTTCATTCAGCCGGATTGAAAAAGTCCCTTGAGTACTTGAAATTAATTTTTGATCATAAGCGCGGTGGATAAAATCAACCATTTCTTTTCTAGCTTGCCTTTCCTCGCTGCTATGGCTTTGGGGAACAAATTCAGACATCTGGGTAACCGCTTTACGTGTCTGCCCAACCTTTTCAATCTCGGTTGTATTTAAAGAAACAGGTTGGCCGATTTGATAAGCGTTGATCTCCATTTGAGCGCTGAATTCCAAGGTTTCAAAGGCCATAAAAGCTTCAAAAATATCAGTCCCTGCCACCACCACGCCATGATTCTCCAACATAACAATGTTAACTCCACTCGTAAACGCCGCGGCAATTTTATTACCAAGGTCAATACTACCCGGCAAAGCATATTCAGCCATTTTAATTTCACCGCAAATGAACTCCACATCCGGAATAAGTTTTGTTTGAGGTATTTTACGCACGATGCTGAATGATACTAATGCCGGCGGATGGGCATGTACAATGGCTTTAACATCCGGCCTATTTTGATAGATCAAGCGGTGAAAAGGCAATTCGCAAGAAGGTTGATATTTACCGATAATAGTACCGTCTGGTTTGACTCTGACAATATCCGCGCTGGTTAAAGAGCCTTTATCGATTCCAGTCGGTGTAATCCAAATATCACCGTTACTGTCCAGCAAAGACAAATTGCCCCCCGAAGTGGTTGTCATTCCACAACGATAAATTCGATCCAAAATCATTACCAATTGTTCCGCAGGGGGTAATAATTGATTCCTTCCGGAATAGCCCTTCTCAATTTTGGAATTCATTATGTTACCTCGATTATTTTATATTATTCACGGCGGAGCCGTTTACCCATATAACGGCCCAAAATTGGCGCAAGCCCGGAAATCGGCCCCTTGCGGATCCATTGCTCCGAACATTCCCCAGGCGCTAGGCCGAAAAATTCGTTCTTCCGGTACATTATGCATACTGACTGGAATCCTTAGCATGGCGGCCATGGTGATCAAATCGCCTCCGATATGGCCATAACTGATAGCACCATGGTTGGCGCCCCAGTTATTCATCACTGAATATACGTCTTTAAAAGGTCCGGTTCCGTTGGTAATCGGCACAAACCAAGTCGTCGGCCAAGTAGGATCGGTCCGTTTGACCAATACATCATGGATCTCAGCTGGAAGATCAACTGTATAGCCCTCGGCAATTTGTAATACCGGACCAAGTCCTTTGATTAAACAGATCCGTGACATCGTCACCGGCATACCGCCACGGGTGGTAAATTCGCTGGAATAACCGCCGCCTCTAAAATAACCGGTATTGCCATAACGGAAACTGGTTGCCTTAAGGCATTTTTCCGCTTCATCAGCACCAATCTCCCAAAATGGTTTCATCGCAGGTTTGCCATCACGGGACTGCTGTCCGGTACCGTCCAAGCAAGTGGAACCGGAATTGATCAAATGGATAATTCCGTTTTGGGCCATACCCGTTAATTTTTTGCCAGTCACTCGTTCAACTGCGGCCGGGCTCCAGTAAGTACGGACATCGGAAAAGATCTGGGCCGTATTGGTTAATAAATGGCCAAAAAGCATCGGGATGCCGTTAAGACTATCATTTTCGGTGGCGACGACAAAAGCTTCCCGAATGCCGTTCCAGTCAAAAGAGGAATTCAGCA
>DNPQ01000276.1:4747-5682 GCA_003501335.1 Bacillota bacterium | reverse complement strand
AAGCAGCATCTTTTCTTAGGCTAAATTTGGTTACAATAGCCTTGGAGGGGTTGTTGTTGGGGAAGTTCATTGACGAACAGGGTAAATTATTCGGATTGATCAATTTGCTTGATTTGGCGGTTATTGCGGTTCTGGTGATGGTAGGCCTTAGAGTGTTGGCTGATTACAAACCGGTGTCTCCAGATTATCGGACGAGCCAAGTCATGGTAGATTTTGTAATATCCGATATTCCACCCTATTTGGCTGACAGTCTTGTAATTGGCCAGGATGTGTATGAAGACAAAACCGGTGCCTATCTGGGGAAGGTCACTTCCCTTCAAATTGCTCCGGCAGAGTTATTATTAGAGGGCAACCATACTTTGATACTTGTCAAATCCCCCCGGAATCTCGATCTCCGGATGCGTCTTCAAAATCGTGGCCGTAAACTGAGCGGCCCAGCTCACGCTGGTATTTATCTGGGAAAACTGGCCGTGAGAGTCGGTGATCACCTGAAAGCCCATACAATGTATACTTCGCTCCGGGGGGAAATTGAAAGTTTAAAGGTAACAGGCAGTGGAGGCCATTGACATCCGAGAATTGGGATGGCGGATATGGCGAGGCAGCACAACATACAGAGTTATCGCCGTCTGGTTACGCCTGGCCGCCGGAGCCAGGAATTTTTGCATGGATTGGGGCTTGAAAAGGTGGCAGCCTTACCTGGAATCCTTGTTGATTATTTTGGTTGTTTTGATGCCGGTTCTTAAATCCTGGGAATTGACTATGCCATTATTGCTTTTGTTATGGATGGGCAGCGACGGCACCGTCAATCTTTTGACTGGAGAACTATTTGGATTGTGGGCTGTTTGGATTTTGAGTGCAGCTCTGTCCGGCAGTTTTAAGGCAGGGCTTCCCAGCTTGATCAGTTTTAGCGGTTGGCTTGGTATCGCTTATTGGAG
>DNPQ01000276.1:0-4411 GCA_003501335.1 Bacillota bacterium | reverse complement strand
TATTATCGGGTTTTGGCAACAAATAAGCCAGGTCCCTACTCCGGCGGGTTGGCTCAGTAATGCCCAAATGAATTGGATTAAGGTGCGCAGTTACTCTGTTTTTGGCAATCCTAATATTTTCGCCCTGTATTTACTGGGCATATTATCGATCATCAGCGATTTATTGATTGAATCCTACCGGTATCCTAAAACAGCGATTTGTTTTTGGAGGAAACAAAGTTCGTCGGATTTTTTCTTATACCCGATGAAAAAAAGTCGATTTTCCGGATATGGGAGGTGGATTTATTCGGCATCGCTCATTTTGATCTTCTTGGCAGTTTTAATAGCTTTATATTTTACCTATTCCCGAGGAGCCTGGTTTTTAGGAATAATATTTTTAGGGCTGCGATTCGGGCCTTATTTTGGACAAAGACGCTGGATGATTTTAGGGATAACGTTCTTATTTCTTGGGACGCTCCGGGGTTTTCAGATTCGAATGGGTCCTTTACTAAGTTTAACAGATAGCTCCTTATGGTATCGGGTTCGCATTTGGCAGGGCGTTTTCAGGGCAATTTTCGATCATCTACTATGGGGGTCGGGACCCGGCAGTTTCCCATGGATTTATCCTTGGTACCAAATTGGCACGGTGGCCAGCCTTCATGCTCATCAACTCTATTTGCAAATCTGGCTAGAAAATGGGTTTTTTAGCCTCATAGCTTTTTTTGGCTTGTTCCGGAAAATGATTGTCAGTTCCTGGCCCATATTTGGGTGTAAGGGCGTGCCAGCTCAGAAAGGTTATTTCGCAACCACAATATTACAGACCTCGATATCTTTGGCAGCCATTATTCTACTGTATTTAGGTTACGGTTTGGCTGAGACATGGACCCAAAATCAGTTAATCGGCGGTTATTTTTGGTTTTTTTGCGGATTGTGGATATCTTCCCAAGGTAAGGAGATCGCAAGAGCATGAATGGATTCGTAATTTTCGGTTATTACGGCCGCGGTAATTTGGGCGATGAAACCAATTTACGGGAATTGGTCGCCGTTATCCGAGCCACAAACCCTGAAGCTAAGATTACAGTGATTTCGGCGAATCCTGTTCAGACTACGCATCGATATCATGTCAATGCAGTTGCCAAGGTTTATTTTGTCGACATTGCTTTTGCGATCTGGCATGCTGATGCGCTGATCGGCGGTGGCGGCAGTTTATTTCAAGATAAGACCAGTTTACGCAGTCTACTGTATTACAGCTTTTTGGTTTTGCTGGCTAAACTTCTCCACAAGCGGATTATGATGTATGGTCAAGGGATTGGGCCTATCCGCTCCCGGGTGGGAAGGATCATCTCCTGTTTTGTATTGTCCAAGGTTCATTTGATTACTGTCCGGGACAGGCTTTCCATCATCGCCCTTGCCGAACTAGGTGTCAGACAACCGGAAATTTTTATTACGGCTGAACCTTTGCTTATTCTTAAAGAACTGCAACAACCATTTATTAACCATTACTGGCGGGAACATCAGGATGCAAAACGCCTTAGAATCGGCCTTATCGTACAGAAGAACGGCTTTATGCAGAAAAAATTTTGGAGTCAATTATTGGAATGTATCAGTTGGGACCAAAATATCGAGCCTTATTTAATTCCTACCGACCTCAAAGACTTGGCTCTTTTAGCAGATTTATCCGCATCTTTAAATATTACGATGTTACCGTTGGAAGAAGAGTGGGAAGAACTTCAAAAGGCGATTGGCGGATTGGATTTGGTTGTGAGCACAAGATTGCATGGTTTGGTGGCCGCAGTGGTTCAAAATATCTCCTGCCTCGGAGTGTCGGTCGATCCGAAAATTGAGGGGTTTTGCCTGCAACTGGGAGTTCCTTTTTTACGGCCGACCAGCAAGATGGAGTGGTTGTCTGCAGGCAACCGGATATTAAGTTTTTTATATCAACCGCTTACGGAGCAAAAACCCTGGGGCGCTCAAGTGGATTTTTGGAGAGTGAGAGCCCTTGAGAATCAATTTATTCTTAAAAAGTTTATTACCTAAGCTGGGTGGGGATTTATGAAAATGGATATTGAATATATCGATGAAATCCCGGTAAGCCTGTGCAGCAATCGTGAGATCCTTGATTTAATTGATAATTGGTTGATGGTTCGCGAATGTTCCAGACATGTCATCACCTTAAACGCTTTGATGTTAATGACGGCATTGAAGCATATTCCTCTTAAGGAATTTATGCAACAGTCTGATCTGGTGACCGTGGATGGGTATGGAATCGAATGGATTTTGCACAAAAAAGGACTACAAAGCCAGCGTTTCACGGGCGTTGACTTGACAAGGCAGTTATTAAAGCAGTCCTGCCAAAAATCTTATTCGGTTTATTTTTTTGGAGGTACTGCCAAAATTGTTGCCGCTCTTAAGAAGGTATTGCCCATCCAATGGCCGGGACTGATTATCTCGGGGATCCGGGACGGTTATGGCAGTCCCGATTCCCGGCAGCTTGTTTTTAAGGAAATTGTGGGTAAACAACCGCATTTATTATTGGTGGGCCTTGGCACACCTCAGCAAGAATTGTTTTTGGGCCAGGTTTTACCTTATCTTACCGCAACGGTCGGAATCGGTGTTGGTGGGACTTTTGAAGTTCTTTGCGGTTTAAAATTGGAAGCACCGGGGTTTATTCGGAGTCATGGACTGGAATGGTGTTTTCGAATGTTCCAGGAGCCCGGCAGATTAAAAAAACTTCCCGATTTAGTACGGTTTTGGTACCATTATTTGTGGTAAAATGAAAATTAGTTTATTATTTTTACCCAAGTTGATTGGAATCTATTGGATGGAAACGGAAGCTCTTTTTTTTCATTAAATTGTTGATCGTACATTGAGGTGGAATCATGCTGAAAAAGAATATTACCTTCAATTGGGCTTTTATCCGCAGGGAGCTGCTGGATTATATCGGCATCTTTATCGGAGTGACCGTTACCGCCCTGGCGCTGGTATGGTTATTAATCCCCAATAAAATCGCGGCCGGCGGCGTCAGCGGTTTGGCTACAGTTTTTTATTACTTGTGGCACTGGCCGGTGGCCTGGTGGATGCTGTTGCTGAACATCCCTTTATTTTTTACTTGTCTCTGGGCTTTTGGCCCGCGCTTTGGGGCCAAAACTTTATTTGGAACCATTGTTATCTCGCTGATGATCCAATTTTGGGATTCGGTGATCAAGCTGATTCCGTTAACTAAAGATCCTTTACTGGCATCATTATACGGTGGAGTGATCGCCGGAATCGGTATGGGGATTGCCTTCCGTTTCCGGGGTACTACCGGTGGGACGGACTTAGCCGCCCAATTATTAAACCGTTTTCTGGGGATTCCGGTGGGCCAGGGGTTGTTATTTTGTGACAGCGCGGTGATTGTTTTTGCCGGTTTGGTGTTTCATAGTGCCGAACTGGCGTTATATGCCATCATTACCTTATTCATCACCAGCAAAGTTTTGGATGCCATTTTAGACGGCTTTGATTATGCCAAAGCTGCTTTTATCATCTCGGAACACTCCGATGAGATCGGTCAGCGAATCTTAGCCGACCTGCAACGGGGAGCAACTGGCCTTTTTGGACGCGGCCTGTATTCCACCAACCGAAAAGAAGTAGTTCTTTGTGTGGTTTCCCGTGCGGAAGAATTTAAACTTAAAGAAATCGTCCACCAGATTGATCCGGCGGCTTTCATCATCATTAGTGATGTTCATGAAGTGTTGGGAGAAGGATTCAAAGATGAAAAGATTGTCTGAAAAGCTGGGCAATCTGCCGGAAGCCTAGGTATTCTTTTTAAATTTGATAATATATGTGAGCAGGGCGAGCAAAGTAAAAATCACTATCAACGCCAAAGATATCAGTCCGATTTGTTTCACCCAAGGTAATGCATCTCCCCAGTGAACCCCTAGTTGGCGGCCGACCATGACCAAGGCAAAGAAGAAAAATAAATTGCTGAGGAGGATGGACCCTAATACTTTCCCATGGCCAAGATCCAGCAGTCCGCAACAGAGTACCGTATACAAAGTCATTCCCGGCACCAATTTTCCGAGATAAATCATATATAATCCATAGTGTTTAAACCAGTGCATCGCTCTCCGATAAAGGCTGAAGGAAATGAGGCGATTCAAAGGGGCCTTCTCTATTAGGGCAGTACCGTAATTTTGGATTAATTGGTATAGGATTAGGCTTGAAAAGAACATCCCGCCTGCAGTGGCACCAATAATAACAAAAGGCGTCCAAAATTTTCCGGCTGAAAGGTAACCGGCAAAAAGAGTGACCGTCTCCAGTGGCGTTGGAGGGAAGAAGAGGTTAATGGCAGCAATTATAAAAAGTAACCCAAAAAGCACTAAGGGATTATCGATAATCGCTTCAATCTGTGCTAGAATAGAGTTTAAAATAGCTGCCTCCACGGTTAAAAAAA
>DNPQ01000627.1 GCA_003501335.1 Bacillota bacterium | reverse complement strand
GTTTACGACAATGCTGTTATCGATCAGATGGTAATCGTCAAGAACCACGACGAATTTTTGGGAAAGGGTTTCGATCGCACTGATGAGTAGGTCCACTGTTATATTGGAGGCGACAAGATCCGCATCCAATGATGTCCGGTTAATCTCGTCGTTCCCGGTGCACTGGGATACGGCAGCTAACAGATACTGCCAGAACCGTAAAGGATCATTATCGGCCTTATCGATAGAAAGCCATGCAAGTTTTAGATTTTCTCCCGTCAAATAATCAACAACCGCCGTAGTCTTACCGTAACCGGCGGGCGCCGATAGTAAGGCCAGCTTATAGTCGGGCAGCAGACGGAGCTTTTCTGCAATCTTTTTTCTTTTGACAATATTCCTGCCGATGTATGGCATGCAAAGTTTTGCTTGAAGCATGAATTTTGTTTCTCACCCAACCCTCACTTTAGCCGCTGGAGCAAGGAGCAGCCTCCCGATTACCGGATGATTTCCCGGCAACCCTACCCTGGCGGCAAGTTCCAGCGCCTACTAATCCGGAAACCCGGTTTAGCCGGGTCATGTCGGGTAGCTTCCTCCGCGCTGTCGCTGTTCTCATTGTATCTTTATTTCTCGCAAAATTCAACGACAGGATTCTCGTTCATCCTCCTCTTTGCCGGATAAACCGCTTTAATCCTACTTCCGGTTGAGCGACGATTAAGATTGTCCGAACGGGTCGGGAAGATGGCCAAACAGTTCGGAGAATTTCCCAGGAGATTTGGGAAATCTTCCGAATGGCCGGGAAGGTCTTCCCAAGCCTTGGGTCGATCCTCCGAGCCTCCGGTTCGGTCTTCCATGCCACTGGTTCGATTTTAGGGGTGATGAAAAAACAAGGACGCCAAGACTTTTCGTCCCGACGCCCTTTTGCCCTATTCCTCGGCCCAGATTCTTTTCACCGATCATTTTACTTTTTCCACATAAAACAGCAGTCAGCCGTTTCACTCCACATGGTAACCGGCTTTTTTTAACAGGGCAAGAATTCCTTTATCTCCCACCAGATGGCCCGAACCTACAATCACAAAAAAGTTTTCTTCTTGGCCGAGATAACCCTTAATCTTTTCCGTCATCGCTTTATTCCGCTTGAAGTAAAGTTTATCAAAATAGTCTTGCTGCTGTATATTTCCGCTCTCCTCAAAGGTTAGGGCTTCCATTTTTTTCAGATCTTGATTTTTCCAGCTTTCAACCAAGAGAGACATTTCTTTTTCCACAGTGAATCCAAAGACCAAAAGCTCAATCGCAATGCGTATCCATTGTTTACCGCAATATAATCGACAAACCGAATGGGCAGATTGTTTACTTTGGAAGAGTAGACTACCGTTACATTGTTTTTATCCTCCGAATAGGTCTCGAAAATTATTTGTATATTAGAATTTTTTAGCATTTCTTCAAATAATTGAGTATAATCAATTTTGAATATCTCTTCATTCCTTACAAATAGAATATTGAGCTATCCAGTTAATCGTGGTAAACTAAGATTAAATTGGTATTCATCGTTTTGATAACCCTTCGATGCACTTCCACCGAAAACGAGAAAATCTTGAATATGCAATTAATATATCCGGAAAGAGACAAGTAAAACGCCAGGAGGAAAAGCCGAATGACTGACCGGGAACTCCTTGAATTAATCGCCCAGAAAGTTAATGGTATGGAGCAAAAAGTTAATGGTATAGAACAAAAAGTTAATGGCGTGGAACAAAAAATGACTGGTATGGAGCAAGATATCAAACTGGTTAAGCAAGATAACCGAGAAATTAAAGATGCTATTCTTCGGATTGAAAACGATCATGGAGAACAAATCAAGGCTCTCTATGATGCTAGGGAAGTGCAGCTTGATGTGAATGATCGGGTTGTCGATACTTTAAATCGGATCGAAGGTAAAGTCGATCGGCTTACTTTAAAAGTATCTTCACACGATGTCTTGTTAAAAGCAGTTAAGTAAAGCGGATGAGCAATTTATTCTAACTAGAAAACCCAATTCCGGCTTTTAAAAAAGCAAGCCTCAAAAACGCAAATAAGAATTCACGCATCACGATAAAGCCTGCTCAATAGCGGGTTTTTTGACTTATAAAATTAGGTTTCATTAAAATTAGGGCATCATGATGACGACACGGGGGTCGGAAATGCCTTGTGAGCGCATCAAGATGCAACAGAAAACAATATTCAAGTGGAATTTTGGAACTTTGAATATCACTCTAGAAGCTTAATACTGTCACGAAAAACGCCAAAATTTATATCTAGGTAATACTTAGAAGTATAAAATCAAGTTAAAGTTTACGAACTTTATATCTATGGGGCTGAGACTAGAAATAGGTTATGTAAGTCTAAAAGATAGGGAGGTAGTCATATTAGTCGTGCTTGAAGTAATGTAGGGACTATCCGTTGCGCTTGTGACCAAAAAAGAGGTGACAGTCTTGAATAAAGAATTTGATATCGAATTACAAGATAGTCGTTTAAATGACTCCTTAGCAAAAGAACTGTGTGATAGAGCAATAGATTTATCAATTGATTATTCTGAAATTCCCTTAGATCTAATAATAAATAATGATCTAATAAAAGAAATCCCTATTGTTAAAACAATTTTTTCTCTCGGCAAAGTTGGGTTTACTGTTAAACAGATGTTTTTTATAAAAAAGTTAATGACTTTTTTAAAAGAATTTCAGACCGGAATTATTGATGATGAAAAACTATCTAAATTTAATGATGAGATGAAAACAAACGATAAGTACCGTGGAAAGGTTACAAACCAAATTTTAATACTTTTAGACAGACTGTTATCCGATATTAAAGCGAAATATTTAGCAAAAATCTTCATCGCATATATTGGAGGTAAATATGATTGGGACACATTTACGGATTTAACAATATGGTTAGATTCTATGGCGCTAATGGATTTCAAATTATTTGACTTCCTTTTTAATCAAACTAAAAACATTAAAGTTAGTCATATTTCTGAGCAACTATCACTTGATAAATATTTGATTTTAGCTGCAGTCCAAAGGTTAAGGAATTACGGCTTTATCAAAGTTGTTGGTAGGACACTAGGTCAAGACGAATTTAATGAAACAATAGAATTAAGTGATTTTGGAATCGATTTTTATAGAAATTGTATAAAAATAGCATAGCGATATTCACCCCCTAAAAATAGGGTAATAAATTCAAATTCTCTCTCCCCTGCCCTATAGGTTATGTCCTCTATATACAAATTATTTGGCATACTATAAATAAAGTAATGAACTTTTCTGGCTGTTTAAGAAAATAATTGGAGTCGAAAATGGCAAACGATAGCTGGATACAAAAAATTTTATATAATAATTTGACCATTACTTTAGGCTATATCATTATTGAAATAGTTTCTTATGTATATTTAATTCCTACAAATTCAGACTTCAATACATTTTATATCTCATTATTTTCAATTAGTATCACTTATTTACTTTATTATGTAACATTCGCTTTTGAAAAGATTAATGATGCTAGCTTATCGAAAATTGATTTGAGAAAAGCTGTGACACGTATTGGAACTTCTGTTATATGTGGGATTTTGTTTTTTGCAATTAATTATTTTTTCATCTATCAGGTTAACATTCAAAATTTTAAGGGAAATATAGGCAACGATTTATTTTCTCAGGCGATTTCTTTTATTTATTTTAGTTTTGTTACTTTTTCTACTTTAGGATATGGAGATATTGTTCCGAATAGTATTATTGCAAGACTTTTTGTTATTGAAGAGATATTATATTATTTTATAATTGTGTTCTTCGTGATCTCTCTTTTTGGAGTCTTTAAAGAAGAATTTAAAAAAGGTCGCCCTTTAAAGTAGTAAACGATATGATGGACTGGAATGATTTTGTTAATTTCATTGATGAAATTAAGCCAATTTAGTTATAAAGGCAATATTTGCGATACATTAAATCTCTATGATTACAGTTGTTCTGTTTCCTCTACCGCAAAAGTGAATAACTACTGTTAAGTTCGGTATATCGTAAAATAGCAAGGTTTCATTTCACTCACTTATTCAATCCTGTCTACACCACCTATGGACTGGTAGTGAAAATAGATTATGTCGTTTATTGCTACTAATTTGGAGATGGTATTTTTCATCTGAAATTCTCGTTTTACAAGAGAGAGGGACACGCATTGATGATTACTGAAAGATATGGAAGCAATGATTCTCAGGTCGGCGATCTATATTTACCCAAAGGACAAAGCGTAGGTCTGGTATGCCTATTTCATGGCGGTTTTTGGAGAATGCCATATGATCGGAAGCAAATGAGTCCAATTTCTGAAGATTTGGCAACTTCTGGCTATGGGGTTTGGAATATAGAGTATCGAAGGGTAGATGAATCTGATTGGAACTGGAAAGACACAACCAGTGATGCCGTATTATCAATTAATCATGTCCAAGAATTAAGGAAGAAGTACCCATCCATTAGCAAAGTTGAAGTGGTTGTAGCTGGCCATTCCGCAGGTGGACATTTAGCAATCTTGCTTAGCTCTGAGCCGCTCCTTGTTTCACCAAAACGATTCATAGGCTTAGCCCCGATATTGGATCTAGAAATTGCATATTCCAATTTGAA
>DNPQ01000440.1 GCA_003501335.1 Bacillota bacterium | reverse complement strand
GTCCGCTATTTTGCCCCACGATGACGGTTTTACCCAAGGACATGGCCGCCAGACAGGACATACTTGTTTCCTGGCAACTCTTACCCGGAAATAAGACTATGTCCATTTGCGCTAAAACTTTTCCGGGGATCAAGCCGGCCTGAAAATGGCTTCTTGGATGCTTTTCGGCCCATTCCATCAAATATTTCACCGTAGCCTCCGAACCGTATCCGAATAAATAAAATTCCAAACGGTTATCCCTGTCCAGTAAAGATTCCATGGCACGGATGGTTTCGCTGATCCCGGCCTCGGGAGTCATTGCGCCTGAAAAGAGGATTTTTATTGAGCCTTCAACGTGTTCGCCAAACTCCGCCATACCGGGGGAAGGAGATTCTTCATCCACCCAGGAGGGTACGAAGTTTGGAATATATTCAAAGCTGTTATACAGCCCGGGCCAAGTCGCGGTGGCCCAATGAATGAGACCGCTCTCTACGGTTACCACTTTTTGCGGAGCGCGTAAGGCCATCCAGAGACGGCGTTTCCATTCTTCCCGTTCTGTTTCGGTAGGCAATAGGGATTCAAACAAGGGATCGTCCCAGGCAATCCCGTGGGAGATAGCGATGGAAACTTCATGAACTTGGGGGTAGGCAAGGATCAGATCGAAATAAACCGTCCATTCAAACCCATGGGTTTTTTCGTAAAAGTCATCCGACGCCTTGGGCCAGGTGAAAAGCTGGGCGCTGTCTTGCAACACGCCAAACAACGGAACACCCGGAATCAATTGGCTCTTCCACCCGTCTCCGATTTGAAACCAAGCCACTTCATAATGAAGATCCAGCAGTAACTTGGAAAGCTCTATCGCATAATGCCAACGATCCCTGGAGAGTACCCTCCGGGTCATCGGGTCAACTAATTTTAAAGCCGCGATTGCCACCGATCCTCGATTCATCGCTTTCCCTCCAACAATCTACTGAAAGACTTCTTCAATGATCTTACTCCAGCGGTTTTTCCATTTCTCCAGGGAGAAAGCTTCCGATGTTGCCAGGGCATTCACGCTCAGCTGTTCCCGGAGGCTGGGCTCTTCAATGAGCCTTCTTAAAGCTTCTGTCAAGGTACGGGCGTTTAACGGTCGAAGTAACAGTCCATTATATCCGTCGATAACCAGATCCGTGAGGCCGCCGGTACAACCGGCGATAACCGCGCAGCCCGAAGCCATAGCCTCTAAACAGGATAACGAGGTTCCTTCGGAAGATTTGGTAGGTATGATCGCGATGTCGCTTTGACGGTAAATCTCCGTCATCTGGTGGGGAGGACGCCAATAGTAATACACATGATCATATTGGCTCGCCCAACGCAGGATATCGCCTTCGTGATGATCGTTATGACCGCGTCCTACAATATGAAACTCCGCTTGAGGATACTTATCCGTAAGTTTTTCAACGGCGGCCATCGTTTCATAAATTCCCCTGACAGAGGTTAACCGGCGTGGATAAAGAATCCGGACGGTCTCTCGAGGCTCCTTCTCCTTGAAAGGGTAAAAGCTCTTTAAATCGACGAAGTTCGGAATATAGATTAATTTTTCGCTTAAACCGGGCCAGGTGGCATTAATGTAACGTATCGTCGCAGTATCGCAGGATACGACAACCTCAGGACGATTTAAGGCGCTCCAGCAGCGGTAGCGCCACTCTTTCCGGTGGCGTTCCGTGGGAACGATCCCTTCCCAGCTCGGATAATCCCAATAGATGCCATGGGATATGGAGATACTCTTTTTAAAGGTTTGGGGGTATGCCAACAAGGTACTGAAATATACGGCATAATCGATGCGCTCGGCCTGTTCATGAAAGGCCTTGTTCAGCGAAGGGCAGGTCTGGTACTCCGCTTCGCCCAACGGAATGCTATAAAGGGGTACTCCGGGCAGGATCTCCTGTTCCCAACCCGACCCAATCTGCCACCAGGCAACCTCGTATCCCATCTCCAGCAACAATTTGGTAAATTCAATCCCATAGCGTTCTGCGCCGCCGTATATCATCCTGTTTCCGTCGTTATGGATGTGATACGACGTAAGAATTCCCACATGGCCTTTACCCATATTGACCCCCCGATCCGTAAAGCATTAAATATCAGGAGCCAGCTCTGGAGAACTGACTCCTGTATTTTTGATCGCTAATTATGCGACCGATACTGCTACAAAGACAAAATCAGTGTTAACGGCCTTACCTAACAATGTGGGTCCGCTCCGGTCGTCCGGTATGGCGACCGAGATAGCAACGACCTCAGAATTACCCGTGATAAGGCTGGCTATTACAGGCTGATCGATGAGTCCGATCAAGTTGCCGATATAACTTTGAGTGGGGGTCGCCCCCGATATAAATACGCTAACGGCTAGTGCGTTGGCGAGGAGAGTGGACTCCCGGTCGGTCGTTCCAGTTGATGGTCCCCAATCTGCGGTTAAATACACACCGGCATTTACCAGACCCGTATTGGCGACCGCAATTGTTCCCGCTACGACTTGCCCCACTTCCATTACGTCATTGATGATGGGGGTCGTTGGATTGATGGAGATCGCAAGGTCATACGTATCCATGGTGTTGTTGAGGCTATTTTGTGCGAATGTAAAGGCCAGTTGGATCACTCCTTTACGATGTATTGAAAGTACTGTACATTATAGTAGAGAAAGCTAAGAAATGTTCTAAGGTCATCCATTTGGCATAAGTTAATAAAGTACCACAGACTGATGATAGAAGGACGAATAGGATTGGCAGTAAAGAAACAAAAGGAGGACTACCCGCTAAAGGGTGTTCTCCTTTTTCAAAACTCCACCTTAAATGATTGTGGTGCCATTAAAATGCCCGAAAAGAATACATCTATCAGGGAAATTAAGTCAAGGGTAGGAGAATAAAGAAAGAAAGCTTATGAGTTTAAAATCGATTGGTATCATTGTCAAGTGGAATCACCTCTTCGGGAGAAACTAGCTTCGTTTTTGCTTTATCTTTTGCCATAAGATCAGTTTGACGTGCGCTTTGAGGGTTATTGCTGCGGACAGTCCTCATATTGGGGCCGGGTTGTTCCGGGTTATGGTTTGAATGATAAACGATGGGGGGTTACACGATTATCATATAGTGCATTGGTTGCACCATTCATCAGCTCCGATAATTCCTGGACGATTTTTTTCATACTGTCGGCCTGGGCATTCAACTCTTCGGCCGCTGATGCACTTTGCTCGGCACCGGCGGCATTTTGTTGCGTTACGTTCTCCATTTGGACGATGGCTTGATTGACTTGGCCGATTCCTTGGGATTGCTCTTGGGTGGCTGCCGAAATCTCACTCATGAGTTCATTGACTTTTTTAGCTTGACTGGTTATCTCCGTTAAAGCTTCATGGACTTTTTCGGCGGCTGAAACCCCTTTTGAGGATAATTCAATATTGGATTCAATGATGACGGTAGTATCTTTAGCGGCCTGAGCACTTCTCCCGGCCAAATTTCGGACTTCTTCGGCCACCACCGCAAATCCCATTTCGGCTTCACCGGCGCGGGCAGCTTCGATCGCGGCGTTTAGGGCCAGAATATTGGTCTGAAAAGCGATATCATCTTGGCTTTCAGCGCCATGACCTGAAACTTTGATATTCTGATAATTGCTGGATCGTGTAGGGCATAGACGGCAGTTTGATTATGCCCAGTACCATGGCCATACTTTATAAAATATGCCCTCGGAAACGGATTGGGCTGGTAGCAACGGACAACGCCAGATGGGGATGGAGGAAGGCGAACAATTCTTAGGTCGGTCCGGAGGTTTGCATGATTGGGATGGCGGGAATTTCGAAAAGAAATGACAAATAGGTTTTATACCAAATATATCTGGAAATGCTAAGAATCTCTCGGCTTTCTGAAGGATTTTGGATGATTAATGCATATTATACATAGTATAGAAAGATTCGAAAGAGATGGAGGGTAAGGATATGACCAAAAGATTGCTGATTTTATTTTTAACCGGTTGTCTGACTCTTTTTGTGGGATATCAAACTTTTGCAATGGACACGGTTCAAACAGGAGGGAATCCTGCGATATCATCGGCAATTGCTAATTCAAATGCCGATGTGAACGTTTCCCCGGCGGCATCTTTGGATTCCAGTACAGATAAGACTATTAGCGGCCATTATTATCATCATTCCCGGGATCATTATCACCGACATTATTGGGGGCCGGGTTCAGGCGGTGTCATGTTGTTTATGCTTGTAACGATGATGATTATCTTAATTGCTTTAGCTTAAAGAAAAGAATTAGAAGAGAATTTCACCCCGGAAAACCGGGGTTATTTTTTTACCTTCCTATCGGGTT
>DNPQ01000106.1:485-2817 GCA_003501335.1 Bacillota bacterium | reverse complement strand
CTTTTCATCAAATCTTTGATCATCTCAAAACTTTTCCGCGGGATAATCATGTGAAAGTTATTACTGCACTCTCCTAATGTTTTCCACTTGCGAAACACTCCGGTCTCATTGATGGAATCATCCGTCACTACTTCACACAAGGTAATCTCATCATCTAAAACAGCCGTTAAATCGGGAACATACCCGCAGACTTTGCTGGGTTGCCCGTTACTGCATTTTTCATTGTTTACTTTAATATCGGAATAGCCCAATTTTTGATAGTTAACAGCTTGTGTAATCAACATTCTGTTATAAAGATTTTGATCCGATTGCGTTTTGGTCATTATCGTATCCTCCATTATTTATATTGATTCTTTATGAAAATGGTTTGCGTTTTTTATTTCGATAGGTATATATTTTGCAGTAAGATCGGAATCATTGCATTGGATTCCAAGCGCCTGCAGATTATAAGCGATCAAAGGATCGCTATATTCGACTAAATCAATAGCTGTATTTTCTTGAAGCCAGTGCGTGATGACAGAATAAATCGACCCGGCGAATAAAACTGCCGCCACTTTAGCATCGGGTACTCTAATAACTTCTTTTTGAAGCAATCCTCTAAATATTTCCTCAAAAACAAGAGAAATTTTTTGGTGGTCGGCGATCCTTTTTTTTTCGAATTCGGCGCTTAATCCAACCGAGCTGATCAACATGATTCGGGCCAGTTCCTTCTTAGTTTGAAATGTCTGCAAAGAAAGGCTAACCGCTTTGGTAATGCTTTCCGCAATACTGTCCGCATTATCCTTCATGGTATCGATTGCGTCTTGTAAAACGCTTAAATAAGTTTGAATCATCTCGTCATAAAGGCTCTCAAACAGCTCTTCTTTGTTGTTGAAATAAAAGTAAAAGGACCCGGTGGAAATATCAGCTCGCTCTAAGATATCGGCTACTTTGGTTTGATAATATCCTTTTTCCGCAAAAACTTTGGCGGCGCTTTCTTCTATATGTTGTTTTTTGGCATCCTTCATTTCCTGTATCTTTTGAGACGTCCTGTATGCCATTGATAAAGTCCCTTTCAAGCATAGAATGAAAATTCGTTCTACACTTAATTATATACTAGAATCTTAAATTAGCAAGTACCGGAATTTAATAGAACCACTCAGCATTTTAATGAGGCCAGACAAGCATTTCATCCAAAACCTATTTTCCCCAAAATTCCTATTTTTTATAAAAATAAAGCAAAAAATGAGAGCCACTTCCCCATTGAACCGCGGATGCTTTTTAATGCGAAAATTGGCGTAGCGCTTTTTGGAACGATGGTAATGTCCTCCAGAATGAAATCAAGAATCCCAAAACGCCGGCAGCGATTTCCGAGAGAAAGTCAGTGATCGCTGAAATAACGGAAATATTTTTTGAACTCCTCTCGAAAAGCACTGCCACAATAGAAGCGCTTTCCGGAATGAAAAAGTTTAAATAGGGACGGCTGCAAAAAATAATATAGAAATAAAAATACGAGGAAATTCCCCATTGGAGTGCCTTTTTATTGTGGGTATTTTTCAAAACATTTTTTCAGAAAACGGCTTGCTTTTTATATCTAAAAGATATATAATGACGTATATCTTTTAGATATATCGGAGTGATTAAAATGATCAATGAACTTTTCATTTTAGGTGAATTGATGGAGGAACCGCAAAGCGGTTATGAACTACGCAATGGCTTACAAATCTATTTAGGCCGGCATCGTAAAATCAGCTATGGTGTGCTTTATCCTCTACTTGAAAAATTAGAGAATGAGAGCTTCTTAGAAATAACCAATGCAGAATCCAATGGGAAAAGCAAAAAAATTGCCGCTATTACCGAAAAAGGGAAACAACGTTTCTTTGAACTAATGAAAATGCCTACTCCTGATGGTGCGCACAATGCCGATATCTATTTAATAAAACTTGATGTGATGCAGCACCTTGCTTTCGATGAACAAATCCAGTTATTAAATCAATTCTATCAAGAGCAAAAAGATATCATTCAAGATACGCAAGAAGCACTTAAAAAATTAGCAAAAGAAAACTCCAAAGATCATTGGTATGCAAGTAAAAAGTTTGAGCTATTGTTAAAGCAAGCCAATGTTGCAATGGAATGGGCTGAACAATTTAAACAGGAATTGAAGAAAGCGTGGTAAGTAGAATGCCAAAAGAAATAAAGATCGCTTTATTAATGGCTGCCAGTCTCTTTATGGAAATGTTAGACGGAACCATTGTAACTACTGCACTACCTAAAATGTCTCAGTATTTTCATACAGGTGCGGCAACAACCGCTTTACTCGTGAGTGTATATTTAATTACCGTTGCCATTTTTA
>DNPQ01000106.1:0-142 GCA_003501335.1 Bacillota bacterium | reverse complement strand
TCGTTAACCAATGCCTTAGCGCCTAACTTTGCTATCCTTTTAGTAACCAGAATTGTACAAGGAATTTCCGGTTCTTTGATGACACCCACAGCAAGACTGATAGTATTAGAAAAGGCGCCCGCTTCACAGTTATTAAAAATGG
>DNPQ01000178.1:2290-2820 GCA_003501335.1 Bacillota bacterium | reverse complement strand
ACTCCACCGGGAATCCGGGTGATGGAAAAATCTTTGTGCTCCCGGTTATGGAGGTTTATCGAGTCAGAACCGGGGAAACCGGTGAGGCGGCCGTATAATGAGTCAACTTTTTCACCGACAAGGGGGAGCTGATATGAGAATTCACTACTTGCAACATGTTCCTTTTGAAGACCCTGCCAACATTGGGAATTGGGCGCGCCAAAAAGGTCACCGGCTAACCGGCACCCATTTATATAATGGTGAAGTTTTTCCAACGATGGATCGGTTTGATTGCTTGATCATTATGGGTGGTCCGATGAATATTTATGAAGCAGAAAAATATCCATGGCTCCAATCTGAAAAACAATTTATCAAAGAGGCTATCGACCATCGTAAGGTCGTATTGGGAATTTGCCTGGGCGCACAACTCATTACCGATGTTTTGGGCGGCAAGGTTACCAAAAACCCTGAGGGTGAAATCGGTTGGCTACCGGTTTCCTTTCATGCCGCGGCGTTTCAATCGCCGCTTTTTAAAAATTTTCCGGAGAAGG
>DNPQ01000178.1:0-1910 GCA_003501335.1 Bacillota bacterium | reverse complement strand
GGGTTATCGGCTTTCAGTTTCATATGGAGAGTACCGAAGAGAGTATCTTTTCACTGATCGATCATTGCGCCGCTGAAATGGTGGACGGTATTTATATACAGAATGAAAAGCAGATTTGCTCCGGAATGAATTTTTTGAAAACCGCCAATAGGTTGATGGAGGATTTTTTGGACCGGATGGAAGCTTATTATGGAGAACAGGAGTAAGCGGATGGAGCCGATACGATACACTCAACGGATTTGCAACGATCAGGCCAAAATTGACCGCTTTTTGACTGAAAAAAGGGTGGGAACATTGAGCATGTGCGATAAGGAAAACAAACCTTATGCCGTACCGGTAAATTATATCTATTGGAACGGGAAAATATATTTTCACGGTATGGGCAGCGGCAAAAAAAACGGTATTCTCTCGGCAACACCAGGAGTTTGGTTTACTGTTTTTGAAGAATTCGGCACAGTGGCCGATCCTATGCCCGCAAAATGCGATACCGCTTACTTAAGTGTTGCTATTTTCGGAAAAGCAGTCCTGGTAAATGATTTGGACCAAAAAACCCAAGTTCTTAATCAGCTTTTGAAAAAATTCATGCCTAATTTTTTTAAGGTCCCTCTTTCCAAGCAGTTTGTGGAAAAATATCGTTCGTCATTGGATAACAACGCTGTGGCGGTTTACGAAATCTCTCCCGAAACGCTCACTGCCAAAGAAAATCCAGTGGATATGGAGCATATCTTTCATGGGTAATGAAGCCATTATTGGCACTATGCCGAGGTATTTTGAAATCAAGGGGATGATCGAAATATGAAAAATGAATGTTCAAAAGCTACGGCGCCAGCTCTATCAGAAGAATTAGCAAAAATCACCGCTAAGCATCCCTGCTATTCTTTTGAGGCCCATCATCAATACGCCAGAATGCATTTGCCGGTGGCGCCGTTTTGCAATATCAGTTGCAATTATTGCAATCGCAAGTATGATTGCTTGAATGAAAGCCGGCCGGGGGTGACTAGTGAAGTATTGACTCCTGAAATGAGCCTGGTAAAATTTATCCGGGTAAAAGCGGAAATTCCCCATTTGAGTGTGGTTGGGATTGCCGGTCCCGGGGATGCCCTGGCCAATTGGGAGACTGTCAAAAGCAGTATTCAGTTAATCAAGGCCCAAGCGCCGGATACGATATTTTGCTTATCCACCAATGGTTTGATGCTTCCTCATTATGAGCGGGATATTATTGAACTCGGCATCCGGCACATTACGGTGACGGTGAACTGTGTAAATCCGTTGATTGGGGCGCGTATTTATCATCATGTAACCTATGAGGGAAGGAAATATACGGGAGAAAAGGCTGCTGAAATACTGCTTGCCAATCAGATGGCTGGTATTCGGTTTTTGGCTGACCAGGGTGTGTTGGTTAAAGTAAATATTGTGATGATCAAGGATCTTAATGACGGTCATATCGTGGAAGTCGTCAAAAAAGTAAAACGGTTAGGCGCATGGATGACCAATATTATGCCATTGATTCCGGCTCCGGGAAGCCTTTTTGAAGCGTTTCCGCAGACGAGTATGAAAGATATTCAAAATTTGCGCGAGATATGCCGCTTGGAGATGCCTCAAATGACTCACTGTCAGCAATGCCGGGCTGACGCCATCGGATTATTGACGGAAGATCAATCCTATCAATTTAGAATGGGTAAAGCGGAGAAGGTTAAAAATCAAGGAACCGGCAAAAAGTCATATAAAATCGCAGTTACTTCCAAATATCGAAAATTAGTTGATCTGCATTACGGACATGCGGAAGAATTTCATATATATGTCATTGACGGAATGAAAAATTCCTTTATTGAAACCCGAATAATAAAGAAATATGGTCACGACTCGCAGGATTGTAATGAACGGGATGAAGTAAAAGACTCCGTCATGAA
>DNPQ01000294.1 GCA_003501335.1 Bacillota bacterium | reverse complement strand
CCCTACCAAGTTAATAAGGCTCATTTAATTGAAGAGATTGCCGGACTCGTCCGTGAAAAAACCATTGATGGCATTACCGATTTACGCGATGAATCAGACCGTACCGATAAGGTTCGGATTATTATTGAGTTGCGCCGAGATGTCAATCCAAATGTGGTATTAAACCAGCTCCTAAAACATACGACTTTACAGCAAAGCTACGGCATTATTATGCTGGTATTGGTAAATAACGAGCCAAGGATACTATCCCTACGGGAAGTGCTCCAATATTATCTGGAACATCAGCGAGAAGTGGTAACCCGGCGTACCCAGTTTGATCTGGCAAAGGCGGAGGATCGCGCCCATATCCTTGAAGGTTTACGAATTGCGCTTGACCATATCGATGAAGTGATCAAATTGATCCGCGCCTCTCGTACGACCGATGTCGCTAGAGATGGCTTGATGACACAATTTGGTCTCTCCGAGAAACAAGCCCAGGCAATCTTGGAAATGAGGTTACAACGCTTAACAGGTTTAGAACGGGACAAGATCGAAAACGAATATGCCGAGTTAACTAAACTTATCGCCTATTTTAAAGATCTTTTGTCCGATGTTCATAAGATCATGCTGGTGGTTAAGAATGAAATGCTGGCTATTAAGGAGAAATTTAGCAATCCCCGCCGGACAGAAATTGTAGCCGCAGATGATGATTTTGTTGACGAAGATTTAATAGCTGACGAAGATATTGCGGTTACCATGACTCATTTTGGCTATATCAAACGATTGCCAGTGACAACCTACCGTAACCAAAAGAGGGGCGGCCGCGGTATTACCGGAATCTCTACCAAAGAGGATGATTTTGTCGAGCACTTTTTTATTTCGGCAACTCACGAGACGATTCTATTCTTTACCAACCAAGGCCGTGTTTATCGTTTGAAAGGGTATGAGATTCCCGAATCGGGACGACAAGCCCGTGGCACCGCCATTATTAACCTGATTCAATTGGAACCGGGTGAACGGGTGAATGCGCTGATTCCGATTAAAGAATTTGATGCCGACCATTATCTGTTCATGGGCACCCGACAAGGGGTTGTCAAGAAAACGCCGCTGAATGAATTGGACACCAATCGGAAAGGCGGTTTAATCGGGATTAATCTGGATGAAAATGATGAATTAATTGCGGTTAAATTGACGGATGGAACCAAAGAATTGATCATGGTAACCCAAAAAGGTCAATCCATACGATTCCCTGAGACCGATGTCCGTTCATTAGGAAGGACGACCCGGGGCGTTAAGGGAATCACTTTAGATGAGGACGACCTGGTCGTTGGTATGGATACCGTGAAAGAACAGTCGGATTTGGTGGTTATCACCAGTCTTGGCATGGGTAAGCGGACGAGCCTGGATGAATATCGGGTCCAAACCAGAGGCGGTAAGGGCAGCAAGGCTATTAAACTTACCAAGAGACATGGAATCATCGAAGGGATTAAAGTGGTCTCCGAGAATGATGAGTTAATGATCATAACTGCTGAGGGGATTATAATCCGAATCAGTGTCCAAAATATTTCAAGCACGGGTCGGGACACTCAGGGGGTCCGTATCATGAAACTGGATAAAAATGACCGGGTGGTCACCTTGGCCCGGGTGGTTGGAGGCAAGGAAGAAGAGGAAAGTGAAGAAAGTGAAGAAGTACCAAGCGCCGAATAGGCGCTTTTTTTTGCCATCAGATATAAAATATCTGACAATACCAATGGTACCTTATAATTGGATAGGAGCATAATTTAAAGTGATTATGAAAGTAAATAAATGGATTTAATGATTGGCTGAATGACTATTACGATATATAATAAAATCAAAATTACCCTAGGTTCTGAGAGAATGGTTTGAAAAGAACGGTTTTGGTCATATTAATTTTCAACAGGTGAGCACCAAATCTGGAAATCCTGAAGGAAAATTTAACGTTCAGCCAAAGAAAGAGGTCTTCTTTGTTTTAACAGCTTAAAAATCATAACGGCATAATGCGTAGAGGATGACGGTGTCGGTTATTGTCTCGGCAAGGCTGGGATGAGAGCTATTAAAAAGGAAATCAAAACATAGGGGGGATTTAAAATGGTAAACTGTGATATTAAAGACAAAGGGTTGGCCCCGAAGGGGAAACTGCGGATTGAATGGGCAGAGAATCAGATGCCTGTTTTACGGCTCATCAGGGAACGCTTCGCCAAAGAGAAACCGTTGAAAGGGAAAAAACTTTCATGCTGTTTGCATGTTACGAGTGAAACGGCCAACCTGATGCGGACTTTAAAAGAAGGCGGCGCTGATATTGTATTATGCGCTTCCAATCCATTGTCAACCCAAGATGATGTGGCGGCTTCCCTGGCTGTGGATTATGACATACCGGTGCATGCCATCAAGGGAGAAGATCGCGACACTTATTACCGGCATCTTATCGCTGCTATCGAGCATCAACCGGATATTACTCAGGATGATGGGGCGGATTTAGTTGGTTTACTTCATCAAAAATATGCGGATACCTATCTTAAAAATGTAATCGGCGGGACCGAAGAAACCACCACGGGTGTCATTCGTTTGATGAGTATGGAAAAAGATCAAGCATTAAAGTTTCCAATTATTGCTGTCAATGAATCCGATACAAAGCATTTATTTGACAACCGTTATGGGACTGGTCAGAGTACTTTGGACGGTTTATTCCGGGCAACCAATGTTTTGATCTGTGGTAAGAATTTTGTAGTCTGCGGCTATGGTTGGTGTGGCAAAGGTCTGGCCATGCGGGCCAAGGGAATGGGAGCCAACGTCATTGTGACTGAGGTTGACCATGTCAAGGCTATTGAAGCCGTGATGGAGGGCTTCCGGGTGATGAAACTGGAGCAGGCTATGCCTATTGCTGATATCATCATTACCGTGACCGGTGATCTCAATGTGGTGGATGAGCGTCATCTCAAATTGGCCAAAGATGGATTGATCGTTGCGAACTCGGGTCATTTCAATGATGAGATCAATATTCAAGCGATCGAAAGCCTCGCCAAGTCCAAACGTACAGTGCGCGATTTCGTAGATGAGTATACTCTTAAAGATGGCCGGAAAATATACCTGTTGGCCGATGGAAGACTTTTAAATTTAGCGGCTGCAGAAGGACATCCGGCGGTTGTGATGGACATGAGCTTTGCCAATCAGGCGCTGGGTTCGGAATATATTGTCAAACATGCCCATGAGATGGGCAAGAAGGTTCATGTTTTACCGAAGGAATTGGATCATGAGATTGCGCAGATTAAACTCAAATCTATGGGGGTTGAAATTGACGTTTTAACTCCGGAACAAGTTAAATATTTATCTTCATGGCAGAGTGGAACATGAGCAGGTGCTG
>DNPQ01000224.1 GCA_003501335.1 Bacillota bacterium | reverse complement strand
GAATTCAAATTTGTCTACGAATATTCTTGTTTGATATTATTTACGACTATTGGGCACGAGGATGAGTTCTTTCATAAACATCTTTAATTTTTCCATTGGTCAAATGAGTGTAGATCTGCGTGGTCGCAATATCGGCATGTCCTAACATTTCCTGAACCGAACGCAAATCGGCCCCGTTCTCAAGAAGGTGAGTGGCAAATGAATGTCGTAACGTGTGTGGGGTAATATCGGTGAGAATGTCCAAATTATCGGCGTATTTCTTAATAATCTTCCAAAAGCCTTGTCTAGTTAAACCTTTACCATGATGATTCAGGAATAAAGTATTTTCTACAAGCTGCGATGCTAAAAATTTACGGGCATGGTCCAAGTATAATCGTAAGAATTTAATGGCTACCGAGCCCAGGGGAACGATTCTTTCCTTTGAGCCTTTTCCATAACACTTAATATACCCGGTCTCTAAATTTACATCTTCGATTTTTAGCGATACCAATTCGGATACCCGAAGACCCGTTGCATAAAGGACTTCAAGCATGGCCCGATCACGAATTCCTACCGGGTTCTTAATATCTGGCTGTTCCAAGAGCCTTTCAACTTCAGTTACGGATAATACACGGGGTAAACGTTTTTCTTGCTTTGGAGCATCCAAATTTACAGTCGGATCCCGTTCGATCTTTTTCTCTCTGGCCATATAATGATAATAAGATTTGATAGCAGCCAAACTTCTGGATAGCGTGGCAGTTGCTTTACCCCTAGCCTGCAATTGAAGTAAATATCCAATTACAGTTGCCTGTGTAGTTCCGGCTAGGTTCAGCTTTTTCTTTTCCTGAAGATAATCCAAGTATTGATGCAAGTCTCTACCGTAGGATTCAAGGGTGTTTTTAGCCAAACCGCGTTCAACCGAAAGGTAATTGAGGTAATCTTGAAGAGTCTCTTGCAAAGCTGTCACTCCTTTAGTTAACTTTCAGAATGCTACTCGAATATCTTTCGACAATTTTAAAGGCAACTCCTTTTTTCAGAAGGCAGAAAACATTTCCAATTCAAATATGGACTGCTGTTCAACAGCGGCTTTAGCCTGATTTAAATAAGAAATTTCAATATTTTATAAGGATTAACCCGGCCCACATTAAATAAACCTAGTAAACCAGGCTGTTACAAGAGGTGAAATATTTCCTTGCACAAAACCGGCTAACACCATCACCAATAATACGCCTAAAGTTAAAATGGAACATTTCATAATTTCAGCACCCAGGGCTACCGGCTTTTTAGTAAAACGGATTTTGGTCAAAGCCGCCGCACAATCCATAATGGCAATAACCATTATAAAAAGCGCCGGGATAAATAAAATATTGTGGGGAACAATTCCGGTCATTGTAAGAACAAAACCCTTTAGCCCCATGGTTTGAAATAAAAAGCCAGTGCTAAATCCTAAAATAAAGCCTCGTGTGAAAACCAATAATAGTGCTAAAGGCACTCCGATCACACTAATTCCCATAAAAAAGAGAAAGAATACCAATTGAACGTTGGCTATAATAGTCTGTTTGGTGTAAGCTTGATTCTGAATCAATGGACTATGGAGTCCCTGGTTTAGATAATTCATTAAGTCCGCTTTTTGATTTTTATCTAAAACTCCGGCGGCTAAAGCGCCAAAGATGATTCCCATGGTGAATAAAATTGTTACTAATGCCAGTAAAAATAGGCGTTCATGAAAATAATCCCGTATTACGAATTGAATTTTGAGCATAAAAAAATCCCTCCCCTTGTCCACAATAATAAATTTATGGTAAAGTTGAGGAATATATGATTAATTTCCACAATATGGATGAACAAAACTTTCTATTTTGGCCTAACTTCCTAATATCAATTCGTTATCTTCAGCCAGCCCGGCAATGCCACATCTAACCTTGAATGTCCAAAAATCCCTTGGTAACAATTACTTGTGAAAGATATTGAGCAGCCAGCACATCTTCCATTGAGTTGGCACTGGCAGCTGTGATGGTAATCCCACAATTAAACTTAGCAGCCGCTTCAATAGCCCTCTCTACTCCGGCAAGGGCGGGTGCAAATCCTTTTTTATTGGGAGTTCGCGTTACAGTAGCGGTCAATACGGCCGGCGCTCCGTTATTATAGGCAGCATCAAAAGCCACTCCTCCTGTATCGGAAATGATTAATACTACTTTGCCATTAAAATCAATTAGTTTAGCAATTTCAGTTCCAATATTGGGAATGATTGTGTAGCTTACATCACCAGACCTGGTAACACCCATGAACGCGGTTTCGATCCGCTTTTTTCGTTCCTCTTCAGTTCCGTAACGTGGTTCCGCCACAATTATTAAAGGAGCTTTATATTTCAAGGCGGTCTTGCCTGCAATATAACCAATCCGATCCGGATTTAAATTAACCGGCGCTTTACAACCGGTGGGCGCAGCACCAAAAATCGCTAATGCTCCATTCTCAATAGCGACTTCAGCACTGGTTGTCATATCAATAATATCTACGATGATGACAACATCACCCCGTCTTGCGCCTTCAACAGCTCCGGAAGCATTGTATGTCAGATTTAAGGTTTTCAAGCCAGCCACCTAATTCCTGGATTATTCGAAATCATGACATCTTACTCAAATTGAAAATTATTTATACCTGGAATTACCACAATTTTTTCAATTCTATCATCATCAAGGCTAAAGCAGTTTTACTGTCAATTAAGGAATCATGGTATATATGCTCAAAAACTTCCGATTTACTCATGGTAATGACCTCTAAAAACTCATCATTATCCATTGGGCGGCGTAAAGGCTTCAAACCTTTAGCGAGAAATAGATGGATAATTTCATCGGAAAATCCGGGAGTGGTCCAAATTGAAGTTAAGAGGATCAATTGCTGCGGTTCGTAACCAATTTCCTCTGTCAATTCCCTGCGGGCGCAATCTTCCGGATTTTCTGCGTCTTCCAGTTTTCCGGCAGGTATTTCTAAAATAACTTTGCCTGTAGGATAACGAAATTGTTTTTCTAAAATAATCCGGCCATCATCAAGAACAGGTACTGCTGCTATCGCCCCTGGATGATGCAAATATTCGCGGGTCGACGTTTTACCATTCGGGAGAATAACTTGATCAAGAAAACAATCGATAAATTTGCCCTTGTAAATTAACTCTTTTTTTTGGGTCTTTTCTGTTAAATCCA
>DNPQ01000067.1 GCA_003501335.1 Bacillota bacterium | reverse complement strand
TACTTTGTATTAATATTGCTCGTTGTTGTTATCGCTTTCATTGATCCTACGTTTTTATCACTGACATGCTTACGTGATATTTTAATGCAGTCTTCAACCCGTATTATTATAGCAATGGGTGCTTTTTTTGCAATATTAATTGCCGGATGCGATTTATCGGCCGGACGTATGGTGGGTTTTGGAGCCGTTATTGCAGCTTCGATGCTGCAGGCGCCTACATATCTGCGGCTGTTTTATCCGCATCTGCCATTACTCCCGTTATTAGTACCTGTCTTCATAGCTATTTTAGTGGGTCTGCTTTTTGGCTTATTCAATGGTTTTACAGTTGCAAAGTTGGGTTTGCCGCCATTTATTGCAACGTTAGGTTCAATGGTTATTATCTATGGAATTAACTCCATTTATTTTGACATGCCGCCTAATAATTCACAACCGATTGGTGGTTTGCGCGCAGATTTCACCGAACTCGGTACGGGATCTTTCGGTCCTCAGGCATTCTCGATTCCTTATATTTTGGTTATTGCAGTTATAATAGCCTTTTTGATGTGGGTGTTGATGAATAAAACCCGTTTCGGAAAGAACTGCTATGCAATGGGTGGTAATGTAAACGCCGCTAAAGTTTCCGGTATTAACGTGGCAAGGACGACGTTGGTTATGTTTACAATCGCCGGCGGATTATTCGCTCTTGGTGGTGTGCTTGAAGCAGCCAGAACCGGTGGCGCTACCAATAACTATGGAAATGGCTACGAATTTGATGCCATTACCGCTTGTGTGGTTGGTGGTGTTTCTACGACTGGTGGTATTGGAACGATTCAGGGGATTTTAGCCGGTGTGTTTATTTTGACCATTATTAACTACGGGCTAACATTTATTGGACTCAATCCTTACTGGCAGCAAATTATCAAGGGCTTAATCATTGTATTCGCTGTGGCTGTTGATATTCGGAAATATTTGGCCAAGAAATAAGAAAAATATAATTGATTACGGTCAATAGAATATCTTGAGATCTTCATGGGGGAACCGGGTCATTTAAAGTCAGGTTCCCCTTTATTTCCCCTTTATTTCGTTAAATTTTGTTAAAATATTAGTTAACAAGTATTCAAAGAGAGGTGATAATCATGTGGAACAAAGAGGATGATCATTTAGCTCAAAAAGCAGCATTGACCAAGTCAGATGCCACAAGATATATTGAAAAAATTCCTGGGCTTTTGAAAATAACGAAGATAGTTAGCAAAATTTCAATACGCCGTCGACTCATTATTTTCTTTTTAATATTGTCAATTATCCCCATAGCCTTTATTGGGTATTTATCATATAATTCTTCCAAAAACGCGATAATCAGTAAGATTTCGACTTATTCGCAAGAAAGTTTAATTCAAGCTTCGATGAATCTCCAATCGGAATTCAAAAAATATCAAGATCTATCCTTACAGCTAATCGTCGATAACGAAAAAAACAATGGAATTGTATCGTTTATCAATAGCGGGTCCGGGGCTGAACCATTAAAAGAGTTATTAAAATCAACGACCTCTACCGATGAAAATATCCGCTCGATTTTTATTGGTTCCTTGAAGGATAATTCTTGTGTAGGAGCTGGTTTTGAAGATCCAAACAGTAATAATCTTTTTGCCCGCTTGAAGCGGACGAAAGTTTTTAAGGAAGCTCTTGCCTCGAAAAATCAATTAATTTGGGGCATTTATGAAAAAGATGTGATCATGCTTAGAGTGGTTAATAATTTTGCTACCGGTGAACCGATTGGAGTCTATGGTGTCGTTTTCTTTGGTTATCAACTTACCAAAAGAATGAGCCCGGGACGCTATGATAATGCGAATGCAACTTCCGTAAAGGATCTTCCTTATACAGTTATTGTGAATACCAAAGGGGAGCTCTTAACTTCGCCGGATGTTGATGATGTTGGCGTTAAAGTTAGTGACCTCTTACGAAATCGCAAGGGAAAGGGAATGATAACCCAAGATCAAAACTTGAAGGGCTTTTTTTATGATAAAATCCATGGTGAAAATGTTTTGATTACATATTACCGGATGAAAGATATGGATTGGTATTTGATGGGTATCTCCTTGAACTCCTATTTGTATAAAGAAATTGATGCCGTAGGTTGGTTCACGTTTATATTGGCAGTAATCATCAGTATGATTGCAATTATTGTTTCATTATTCGTTTCATTAAGTATTTCAATTCCACTCGATAGAATGAAAGATGTCATGAAAAAAGCTGAAAACGGTAATTTGGCAGTAAAAGTTGCTGTTAACACCCAAGATGAATTGGCTGAAGTCGGAAACAGCTTTAACAGAATGCTTGAAAAGATTGCGGCTTTGATTATTGAAACGAAGGAAGCGATTGATAAAATCTTGGCTCAAAGCACTGCCCTAGAAGAAAGTTCCAACCAATCAGCTCAGACTGCCGAAACCATTGCCGTCGCTATGGACCAAATTTCCCACGGAACGATGGATCAAACGCGAGAAGCGGAGAAGTCATCGAGTCAAATGACAGATCTGGCCGTCCGAATTGAAAATGTAGTGGCTGAAGC
>DNPQ01000197.1:2834-10497 GCA_003501335.1 Bacillota bacterium | reverse complement strand
CTACATCCTCAATCTCCATGATTTTTCCCCATTTTTCAAACTCATAAAAAATCCGGGCTAATTTTCTCTGTTCTTCAAACCGGGGAATCTGGGTAGGGCTGCTTTTAGTAGGAAAACGTAAAATAAAACCGGGCAAATAAAATTTTAGTTCGAATTGCTTTAAATAGCCGGTCGAAGGGACCATATATCCGTAAAAATAATCCGAATAATCCCCACAATGATAAATATGAGTCTCGGGGTTTTTTTTAAACTGCAACAGCCGTACTTTATCCATTTGGCCTTTCTTTTTAAAAAGCTCAATAGCTGCCTTAAGGGACATTGTTTCTTTGGTAATGGGCTCATCGGCTTCAATAATAGCCTGCATTCGGGCAACTATCGTGCGAAGCTCTTTTTCTGTAAGAGACACCTGATTTGGAAAATAAATCTCTCCATACATGCCCTTGCTTAACGAATGTTCAAAACGAATCTTGCAGCCAGGATATAACTCTTCGGCCACTCGAAGCATAACCAGCGACAGACTACGCGAATAAATCCGTACTCCATCCTCCTGGCTTAAATCAATCGGTTCTAACTTGCCACCCTTAATCGGAGAATAATATAGATCACGAATTTCATGATTCAACTTCACAGCAACAAGCGGCGAAATGTAATGTGATTGCAAATCGCCCACCATCTCCCGGAAAGTGGTTCCCAAGGGATACGAACATGTTTTACCATCCGGTAATTCAAAACTCAAAATATCAGCCATTTTGCCACCCCCAGAATTCTCAAATCATTACAAATCAAGATAAGCTTTCACCATATTATAAAGAAAGTAAAAATAAAGCTCAAGCAAAAATATTTACCACTGCAACTTCTCACCAATTTTCAAATCAACCAAAGCCAGTGATTCTGCCGGTAATACCAATACATAAAAAGCATTTTCAAGATACGGTCCAAGCTTATAGGCAACGAGACCATCCAAAACAAAAATGGCCTCCTTTTGATGATTCAAATACACAATATCGACTGCAATCCTTGTATCCATCATATAAATAAATTTACAAGGAGAATATAATAAACCCTCGATACTATCCCGACATAGTAAATTATGGTAGATTAACAGTCCCTTCCAAAACCTTCTCCAAAAAGAAGAGATGTATCGGACCTGTATCCACTTCCTGCCACTTCGAAAAATAGGGATAATTTTTCTTGCCATTGTTACACCCGATCCCCCAAAAAGTCCCAATCCGTCTATTATATGCAAACCAAATGCGTAAAAACTTTACTTGAAAAGGAAAGACTTTACCAGAATGGCAAAGACTTTACCGAAACGGTAAAGCCTTTAAAATCAATATTTTATAAAATATATGATAATAATGAGTCATAACAATTATTTGCTCTACAAAAAATACCTAATTCCCCAAATTCATTTGGCGATTAACCCCTTACGATATGCATAAACTGCGACTTGAGTCCGGTCTTCCAGTTCCATTTTACGCAAAATATTACTTACATGATTTTTTACAGTTTTCTCGCTGATAAAAAGTCGTTCCGCAATCTCTTTATTACTGGATCCGCAAGCGATATGGTTGACAATTTCAAATTCTCGTTGCGTCAAACCCAATTGTTCCGGTAAAACTACCTGCTTTTCTTCTGATAAGAATTGCCGTAGCTCAGCAAGCAAAGTTGAAAGAAGACACGGTTGAATATAAGCATCTCCCCGGGCCACTGTTCGAATGGCTTCAAAAAGAATGGTCAAATCGCTATCCATGAGAATATATCCCAGAGCCCCGGCTTTAATGCTCTTTGATAAGTGATGCTGATTGGTATCCTCCGTCACAATCAATACTTTAACCAAAGGCGATTTTTGCTTTAACTCTGCCGTCAGTTCAAGGCCGTCATTTCCAACAAGGTTCGTGTTAATTAATACCACATCCGGCCTTACTGCAATGATTTTTCCCAATGTATGCATATTAAATTGAATTTCATCCAAAATCATGAAATCCTTCTCGGAACTGAGCATTCCTTTTAGGCTTTGATGGCCCGAAACGAAATCAGCTACGATAAACAAACTAATGACCGCCATTCAACACACCTCAAATTGTAGATCATTCAATAGTATTTATAACAAAGAATGAAGACAAATTTGCTCTGCTCGTATCGATTTAAATGCAAATTTGTATCATTCCCAGATTCAGTAAATGTTTCATATAATTTAACTTTCGGCAATGTCGGTGCTGAACTTTATACTTTTCAAAAACATTTACCATCATTGCCTAGCCAAAATTTAACATATAAAAAGAACCGGATGATCCGGTTCTTTAAAGAAAAAAACTTTATGAGTCTTATTTTTTAAGGAAAGCTACCTTATCCAAATGTTCCCAAGGTAAATCCAGATCATTTCTACCAAAATGACCATAAGCAGCAGTCTGCTTATAAATAGGTCTCCGTAAATTAAGGTCCCGAATGATAGCAGCCGGTCTAAAATCAAAGGTTTTTTTAACCAACTCAGCAATGGCTTCATCGGACATTTTTCCGGTTCCAAAAGTATCGACTAAAATTGATACCGGTTTAGCGACTCCAATTGCATAAGCAATCTGAATCTCGCATTTTTTAGCGAGTCCGGCGGCAACGATATTTTTAGCAGCATACCGGGCGGCATAAGCAGCTGACCGATCAACTTTCGTCGGATCTTTTCCGGAAAAAGCCCCTCCTCCATGACGGGCCATCCCACCATATGTATCGACAATAATTTTCCGGCCGGTAAGCCCGGAATCCCCTTGAGGTCCTCCCACGACAAAACGCCCGGTTGGATTAACCAAAAAACGGGTCTTGGCATCAATCATCTTCGAAGAAATCACTTTCCGAATCACTTTCTCGATGATATCTTTTTCGATTTGCTCATGAGTAATTGCTGAATCATGCTGACTGGATATAATAACCGTATCTACCCTTACCGGTACTCCATCATCATATTCCACAGTTACCTGACTCTTACCATCTGGCCTTAAATAGCTTAATTCCCCATTTTTTCGGACTTCAGAAAGCTTGCGAGTCAATTGATGAGCGAGGGCAATCGGCATTGGCATATATTCCGGAGTTTCATCACAAGCATAACCAAACACCATGCCTTGATCGCCCGCTCCAATAGCTTCGATTTCTTTGTCGTTCATCTCACCGTTCTTAGCCTCAAGCGCTTTATTGACACCTAATGCTATATCGGCAGATTGTTCGTCGATAGAAGTTAAAATAGCGCAAGTATCACAATCAAAGCCAAATTTGGCCCTGGTATAGCCAATCTCCCGAATTGTTTCCCGAACAACTTTGGGAATATCCACATAACAATTGGTGGTGATTTCCCCCATAACCAATACCATACCGGTGGTGACTGCAGTTTCACAGGCTACTCTGGACTGGGGATCTTGAGCAAATATAGCATCCAATACAGCATCGGAAATTTGGTCACAAATCTTATCCGGATGGCCTTCTGTTACCGACTCTGAAGTAAACAAACGTCTTTCAACCATTTAAAATACCTCCATAAAATAAATTACCCTTCCACTGATGGAAGGGTTGATAAGCATCTCATCTTCCAGAATGTTTCTGGGGAATTGGCACCCAAACACTGGTATGTGCATTAATGCACATAAGCTCGGGTTGTCGGGTTTCATCGGGCCATCTCCCTCCACCTCTCTTGATGAGTATTAAATTAAACAATTTCAAAAAAATTATAACCAATCTATAGCGGTTTGTCAATCAATCCGCAAGCACTATTTATTTTCACCATATTTCTTGGCCAATTCAACCTTGGTAACTGCTCTTTCTAAGGCTATTTCGGCTTGGTCAAAATTAATTTTTTCTGTAAATGAACGATGAAGCACCTCTTCAGCCTGACGCTTTTCTTCCAAGGCCTGCTCAACATCGACATCTTCCGGTAAATCAGCCGCTTCGGCAAGAATAATAACCTTATGGGGAGTGACCTCCATAAATCCTTCACTGACAGCCATATAATTATCCTGGCCGCCAATTTTATAACGAAGTACTCCAGTCGCCAGTTGCGTAATGAGACGAATGTGGCCCGGTAAAACGCCTACGATTCCATCGACTGTAGGAGCAACTACATATTCGACTTCTTTTTGAAGTTCAAGCCGGTGCGGCGTTACCACTTCGAGCATAATTTGCTGGCTCATTATTTTTTCTCCCCGGCTCCACTCGATTCAGCCATTAGCTTTTTACCATTTTCAACGGCTTCATCAATGGTTCCGACCATATAAAAAGCAGCTTCAGGTAGATCGTCATGTTTACCGTCTAGAATCTCCTTAAATCCCCGGACCGTTTCGGCAATCGGCACATATTTCCCTGGAATCTGGGTAAAGGTTTCAGCAACAAAGAAAGGCTGAGATAAGAAACGCTCAAGTCTTCTTGCCCGGGATACGGTTATCTTATCAGCATCGCTCAATTCATCCATCCCTAAGATAGCGATAACATCCTGTAACTCGTTATATCGCTGCAAGGTTTCCTGAACTCTACGGGCAACCTGATAATGCTCTTCGCCCACCGCTTCCGGGGTCAGCAATCTGGAAGTAGACGCCAAAGGATCGACGGCCGGATAAATTCCTTTATCCACAATTCTCCGCTCCAAGTTGGTCGTCGCATCAAGATGGGTAAAAGCTGTAGCCGGCGCCGGATCGGTATAATCGTCAGCCGGTACGTAAATTGCCTGAATAGATGTAATCGAACCATTCTTGGTCGAAGTAATCCGCTCCTGTAAAGCGCCCATCTCCGTAGCTAAAGTTGGTTGATAACCCACAGCAGAAGGTATCCGGCCCAATAATGCCGAAACTTCCGAACCAGCCTGGGTAAAACGGAAAATATTATCGACAAAGAGTAAAACATCTTGATTTTCGCTATCACGGAAATACTCTGCCATGGTGAGTCCGGTTAAAGCAACTCGAAGTCTTGCTCCCGGCGGCTCATTCATCTGACCGAAAACTAAGGCAGTCTTATCAATAACACCGGATTCTTTCATTTCCAGCCATAAGCTGTTTCCTTCACGGGTCCGTTCACCGACTCCGGTAAAAACGGAAAATCCACCGTGTTGAGTGGCGATATTATGAATTAATTCCATAATGATAACGGTCTTACCAACACCCGCACCGCCAAATAATCCAACTTTACCGCCTTTTGGATAAGGAGCAAGCAAATCAACGACTTTGATACCGGTCTCTAACATTTCTTGCACGGTAGCCTGTTCTTCATAACTAGGTGCTTTACGATGAATCGGTAAGGTATGAACAGCTTTAACTGCCGGACCGTCATCAACTACTTCGCCAATTACGTTAAAGATCCGGCCCAGGACTTCGCGTCCTACGGGAACCGTAATCGGTTTATTATCGCTATGGGCTTCCATACCCCGAACTAAACCGTCGGTTGAACTCAGAGCGACGCAACGAACCTGATTATTTCCCAGTTGATGCATAACTTCCGACACCACAGTACGGGTATCATTTTTAACTTGATATTTTACGGATACAGCAGTATCAATATCGGGAATCTCTTCCGGCAAAAACTCAATGTCTAGAACAGGTCCGATAATTTGAACGATGCGGCCAGTTGCCATCAAAAAAGCCCCCTATTTTTATGAAATGTAAAATATATTTGAAAGGATTTTAAGCTCAAGAATCTCGGCAAAAAATCCAGTAAACTCAGGCTTTGAGCGCTTCAGATCCGCCCACAATTTCGGCAATCTCTGTGGTAATCTGGCTCTGACGAATCCGGTTCATGATCAATTGATAACGTTCAATCAACTCACCGGCATTATCTGTGGCTGAAGACATCGCCGTCATCCTGGCCCCGAGCTCGCCAACCTCAGTTTCCAGGAAAGCCCGGTAAATTTCACTCTCGATATAACGCGGTAATATATTATCCAAAATAGCTTCCTGATTTGGTTCAAAAATAAACAAACCATGTTCCTCTTTATGATGGGCTTTGCTCGGATCAATCGGCAAAAGTTGAAAAGCTCTGGGCTTTTGAGTTACAGATGAATAAAATTTAGAATAATACAAATAAATTTGATCACATTCCTCATTCAGATATAAATCAGATATTTCCTTCGCCAACTTTTGCACTTCAGAAAAAGAAACTCCGGTTACCGCAGCAGGAAATCTTTTGTATACCGGTATCTTACGCGCTATGAATCTTTGAAATCCTTTCAATCCCAATAAATAATAGGAAACTTCAGCTTGGCCCTGAAATTTTAAACTGAATTGGTACGCGCCGTCGGCAATCTTTAGATGAAACCCTCCAGCCATACCCCGATCACCTGTAAAGACTAAAACTAATACTTTTTTGGTATGTCCATGGGGCCTAAGCAAAAGATTAAATGACCAAGGAGTTAAAGAAGCCAAATCCAAAGTAACTTCAGCAATTTTGCGGGCATAAGGCCGTGCTGCTTCCAGTTGTTGCTGGGCCCTTCTAAAACGAGCCGTAGCCACCATTTTCATGGCTCTGGTTATTTGCTGCATATTTTTAGTGGATTTGATCTTAATACGCAAGTCACGAATATTTGCCATCAATATACCTTCAGTCAAAAATATTTTTAAAGCTATTTTTCTATTGGCTTCGAGAATGGCAATCTCAAAACTATTTTACCGGATTGAAATCACGTCCATCCTAGGATGGACGCTATCTAGGAAGTAGCTTTAAAACGTTCTTTGAAACGAGTAATTAAGCTTACGAGCTCAGCTGTAAGTTCATCATTGAAAGCTCGTTTTTCGGAAAGCTTTTTATAAAAAGATTCCCCTTCAAGCTTCATAAAGTGTAAAAATTCATTTTCAAAACGCTTAATCTGACTGATTTCCAAATCATCCACATAACCGTTAGTCACTGCATATAGCACAACAATTTGCTGATAAACGTTCATCGGCTTATATTGATCTTGTTTTAACACTTCGATGATCCGGCTACCACGGCTTAATTGAGCCTGCGAAACTTTATCCAAATCGGCACCGAAAGAAGCGAAAGCTTCCAAAGCACGATATTGGGATAAATCAAGTCTCAAGCGGCCTACCACTTGTTTCATAGCCTTAATTTGAGCATCACCACCGACACGCGACACTGACAAACCGACATTTACTGCAGGACGTACACCGCTGAAAAACAATTCAGTTCCTAAAATAATCTGACCATCCGTGATGGAGATTACGTTGGTCGGAATATAGGCTGAAACATCTCCGGCTTGAGTCTCAACAATCGGTAGCGCTGTTAAAGAACCGCCACCATTGGCTGCGCTCAGCTTAACTGCCCGTTCCAGCAAACGAGAATGTAAATAGAAGACATCACCAGGATAAGCTTCACGTCCTGGCGGACGACGCAACAGTAACGACATAGAACGGTAAGCGATGGCGTGCTTGGATAGATCATCATAAATGACTAAAACATCTTTACCTTGATCCATAAAATATTCACCGATAGCGCAGCCGGAAAATGGAGCCAGGTATTGCAGAGGAGCTGTATCACTGGCGGTAGCCGCTACCACTAGAGAGTATTTCATTGCTCCTTTATTCTCTAATGTTTGAACGACCTGAGCTAAAGTGGATGTTTTCTGACCGATACAGACATAAATACAAATCACGCCGGTATCTTTTTGGTTTAAAATGGTATCAATGGCAATTGCTGTTTT
>DNPQ01000197.1:0-2506 GCA_003501335.1 Bacillota bacterium | reverse complement strand
CGGCCAATCGGGATTAAAGCATCAATTGCTTTGAGCCCGGTTTGAAGTGGAACTTTGACCGGTTCTCTTTTGGAGATACCGGGTGCTATCCGCTCAGCCGGACGAGATTCCGACGCTTTAATGGGTCCCTTGCCATCGATAGGCTCTCCCAGCGGATTGACTACTCGTCCAATCATCGCATCTCCGACCGGGACTTCGACTACACGGTTTGTACGTTTAACCAGATCGCCTTCCTTAATGAGGGTCTCCGATCCGAATAAAACGCATCCAACATTATCTTCTTCAAGATTCAAGGCCATTCCGTAAACTTGGTTGGGAAATTCCAAGAGCTCGCCCATCATTGCTTTTTCCAAGCCGTAGATACGGGCGATGCCATCTCCAACCTCTAATACAGTTCCGGTTTCTTGGGCCTCAAAATCAAGTTGGTACTTATCAATTTGTTCTTTTAGAACCGCAATGATTTCGTCAGTAGCAAAGCGCATGGTTATCGTCCTTTACTAAGATAATTCCGCAGCGATATTGGTTTCCGAAATTAGGATTCGCTTTAAGGCATTCAATTGTCCCGATAACGAACCATCGATCAACTCATCGCCGCGCCTAATTATAATCCCACCAATTAAATTGGGGTTTTCCCGATATTGCAACGAAATTTTAGTACGCCAAACCTTTTCCAGCACTTGGCCGATAGACTTCTGCTTTTCTTCAGGCAAAGGCAAAGCAGAAATAAGTTCAACGACTTGATAGCCTTGAGCCTTTAAGGCCTGATCAACAACGGCTTCTAAAATCGGCAACAAAAAAGCTTCCCGTCGTCGATCAATCACCAAATTTAAAAAATTTTGAAATTCTTTGGGTACCGAATTTTTAGATATCAGATACTGTAGTATCTGCCTCTTGGCCGTTAACGGTACTTTCGGATGTTTCAAAAATTCCTGCACCTGATCTAGCTGCAGTTCTTGAATTAAATCTTTGGTGACAGCCAAAACTTCATCCAGAATTTTCTTTTCTTTTGCGAGTTCAACAATAGCTCGACCATAATTCAACGCCGTCTGTGAATGCATTTCGTTAAGCCCCTTTCTCGATTGAGCTGAGGACTCCGCGAATTAGTGATTCGTTAATATCAGTCGACATTTTACTGCCGATAGCCTTTGAAGCGGCTAAAATAGCTAATTTAACAGCTCCATCCCGCAATTCATCCTGGGCATCTTTTTTAGCCCGTTCAATCTCGGCATAATTGCGTTGACGCAAATCTTCAGCTTCCTGACGGGCTTTATTTATAATCTCTTCCCGCAAGTGTTCAGCTTCAGCCCGGGCATTATCTACCATCTGAGATGCTTCAACGCTCGCTTTTTCAAGGGCCATTTTGGCTTCCCGCTGTTTTTGTTCCCAGGATTCCTTAGATTTTTGTGCCTCGGAAAGATCATTACTGATTTTCTTTTTACGCTGTTCCAAAATGCCTTGGATCGGACGATAAAGGAGGAAAACCAGGACAATCACTAATACTAAAAAGTTAAATACCATAAAGAAAAATGTCCCAGTCAACTTTAACTCCATAGCAAAACCTCCTTACCTAACAGGATTCACTCTTTTTAAAAATTAAAACCACTTACAATACAATGCCGAAAGCAGCATTTCCTAAAAAGTAAAAGTTAATGAAGCCAGCTTCCGAGACTTCAACGTTTATTAAGCAATTTTTCCGATAAGCATAAAAGCAATAACAATAGTAATCAAAGGCATAACTTCCAACATACCCATACCAATAAGCATAGAAGTAAAAAGTCGGTTATAGGCTTCAGGTTGACGCGCCATTCCTTCAAGGGCGGTCGAAACAACTTTCGCATCACCAAAAGCTGCTGAAATAGCAGCTCCAAAACAAATAATTGCTACTGCAATCGCTACGATCATCCCTAAACTCATTCTAAGACACCTCCGGTTTAATTTGGTTGTTAATTATCCTCATGAGATACGGACAAGCCCGTATAGGATACAGTTAAAATGGTAAACAGATAAGCTTGAATACAGCCAATAAAAATACTTAGTACCTGCCATAAATCCGGTACCAATATCGGAAAATTTTTCGTTAAAACCTCCAGTAAAATCTCACCAGCGACAATATTAGCATATAAACGTATTGCCAGGCTAAGGGGTCTGGTAACCAAATCAAGTAAATTAATCAGTACAAAAGGGGCAAAAGGGTGAAAGTATTCTTTCACATAATTCTTAAAGCCCACGGCTTGAATTGAGATTATTTGTAGCCACACGACCCATATTACAGCCAAAGCGGCAGTAACATTAATGTCTTTGGTCGGTGAAGAAAATCCCGGGATTATTCCCATCATATTGGAGATGATGATAAAAAGAAATAATGAACTAAAGAAATAAGTGTATTTCAGACCATGTTCCCCAATACCGCCTCTAATAATTCCCTGGACAAATTCAATCAAATACTCCATTACATTTTGCCAGCCCTTAGGGATCCAGCTTATATTACGCCGGGCCAGCCAGGCAA
>DNPQ01000367.1 GCA_003501335.1 Bacillota bacterium | reverse complement strand
CCACCCGGCTGGAACAATTTTACCCGTCCAGTGCGGGTAAGGAGCGGCCCCATAACCTGAACTGAAGCTCTCATTTCACGGACCAATTCATCCGGAGCCGAATACCCCAGCCCATGATTAGAATTAATAAGAAGAGTCGTGTTGTCTTCCCAATTAACATCGGCGCCCAAGGCCCGTAAAACTCCAATCATAATCTCCACATCTTTAATATGGGGAACATTCCGGATAATACAACGATTATTCGTTAATAGGGAGGCTGCCATCAGCTTAAGAACGGCATTTTTAGCACCGCTCGTTTTCACTGACCCATATAGTCTCTTTCCCCCTATAATTTCCAACCGTTCAGCAGTTTTGGTGTCCGTTGGTGCAACTGTTCCCAAATCCATCATTCTATTGCAGCCTCCTAATATTAATAGACCAATAGCCATCATATTCTATAATGGTAAGTGGTGTGACATGCGAATACGATGCTTGTCCTAGCTTAGGATATCATCTGTAGCAATTCATCAACAATTCCCCCTACAGCTTTGGGACGGCTCAAATCAATACTCGCTTTAGACATCTTTTGTCTTAATTTTTCATCCAGAAGCACATGGCTCAATTTTTTTAATAGTTGCTCCGGGGTTAAATCCGCTTCTAAAATAACCTCTGCGGCTCCATGGCTTTCTAGTACCCGTGCATTAAATTCTTGATGATTATTGGTAGCATAAGGATAAGGCACCAATATGGCCGGAATTCCGAAACAAGTAATTTCAGCTAAAGAGATCGCTCCCGCCCTAGCGAGAACTATATCCGATGTTTTATAGACATTGGATATTTTATAAAAATAGGCTACCAGCTTTAACCTAGCCGATTGCTCTATGGATAAATTCAATGATTTTACGACTTCACTAATATTATCGTACTCTTTGGTCCCCGTCATCAGTATTATTTGTAATTTCGAGAAATTTTCCAATAAATTCTTCAAAATTGGTAGTAAAGACTGATTAATTCGACGGGCGCTCTGACTACCGCCAAATACCAATAAATTGATACACCCAGGCTGAATCCCGAGTTCCTTTTCAGCTGCTGTTCGACTTACCTTGACAAATTCATCGGTTCGGATCGGATTTCCGGGAGCAGAAATTTTCTGAGCTGGAAAATACTTTGCAGCTTCCGAATACGCTAAAAAAATATGATTCACAAACCGCCCCAAAATACGGTTGGTTAACCCCGGAAAGGCATTCTGTTCTTGAATTGCAGTTGGAACCCCCTGTAAATGAGCCGCCAGCACCATAGGACCACAAACATAGCCACCGGTTCCAATCACCAAATCCGGTTTAAATTGCCGGACGATTTTGAATGTCTCAGCCATACCCTTGGCTGCAAGCCACAGAGCTGTCAATACTTTAGGGCTAACTTTCCTAGGTATACCTGACAAGTTTATTGTTATCAGCCGAAAACCCTCTTTGGGTATAATGTCCGACTCAAGTCCTTTTTTCCCTCCGACAAATAAAATTTCGGTCTGGGGATCGCGCCGCAAAAATTCTTTGGCAATCGTTACTGCCGGATAAATATGGCCTCCTGTGCCTCCACCGGCTAATATCACACGCATTAGACTAACCTCGTTTCCTCATTGAATCCATTCAACTATTTCTTTTGTTTAGAATACAGGAGACAGCAACCAGAATCCAGAAAAAATTCTTACCATTAGCATTAAATTGATGGTAACTCTACCAATAAAACATCAATGAATCAAAATTCCTATTGATTTGGCTCCAATATCCATCAGCAAAGTTAATTTCCCTCATCAAGCTTTCCGCCTTCATTAAATACTAAATCTTAACGCATAAAATCTGATTTTCAATCGGATGCTACTGTGTCCTTGGAAATATTAAGCAAAACTCCAATACTGAAAAGACTTACAATCAAGGAAGATCCTCCATAACTTAAAAATGGCAAAGTAATACCCGTTACCGGAATCGATGAAGTCACCACTCCAATATTTAAAATAGCCTGAAATACCAACCACGAAGTAATACCGGTAGCCAACATCCTTCCATAGGGATCTTGACAAGAAATGGCAATTTTATAACCACGCCAGGCCAAAAAGAAAAACAGGATCAGTACTGTCACCGTCCCAAGCAGGCCCAACTCTTCGCCGAGAATTGAAAATATATAATCGGTATGGGCCTCCGGCAAATAATGAAATTTTTGGCGGCTCATCCCGAGACCCAAACCAAAAGGTCCACCTGAACCTAAAGCATATAATGACTGAATAATCTGCCATCCGTCTCCCTGGGGATCTTTCCAAGGGTTCAAAAAGGCAATCAACCGTTTTAAGCGATAATCAGCATTGACCGCCATCACGATTCCCACGCCAAAACCGGCAAAGCCTAAAAAACTCATGTAAGATATAGGAACCCCTCCGGCAAAAAGCATCATCATAAAGGTTGCAAAAATCACAATCGTCGTACCCAGATCCGGCTCCTTCATGATTAACATACAAACAATGGATACGCAAACGAGGGGAATGACCATTCCAACAATAAAATTATTTACGCCTTTTTTTATCTCGGACAAATAATGAGCTATAAACATAATCACAGCTAATTTAGCCAGTTCCGAAGGTTGGATTTGAAAAAATAAACCCAAATCAATCCAACGATTTGAACCTTTCTTGGCCTCAAAAAGCAAGACTACAATTAAAAGAATTAATGATACAATCGACACCGGCAATGTAAATCGTTTTAAATATTGATAGGGAAACTTCATCATAAAGAACATTAGACCAATACCGATAATGGCGAAAATCAACTGGCGAAATCCATAATGAAAAACACTCATTCCACCGGTATCGGATAATGATTCTGGAGCGCTGGCGCTCGTTACCATAATTAAACCGAGCACCAGCAAAGCCATGACGATTGTAAATAAAAACAGATCGGAAGGATTACGCTTCAAGGCAGCGGGGCCTCCATATTTCAATATTTCAACGTTCCTAACGGATTATATAGCCAAGAATTCCGATACTTCCTAACGCGATACCAATAATCCAAAAACGAATCATGATTTTGGGCTCCACCATGCCACCAAGTTCAAAATGATGATGAATCGGACTCATCCGGAAAACCCGTTTACCGGTGGTTTTATAAGAAGTTACTTGAATGACAACGGATAAATTCTCCGCTACAAAGATACCACCAACGATCACAAAAAAAAGGCTCATTTGACTAAATAGAGAAATACCCGCTAATCCCGCTCCCAAAGCCAAAGAACCTGTATCTCCCATAAAGACCTGAGCCGGAGGTCCATTAAACCAAACAAATCCAACACAAGCTCCGGCTAATGCGAATGAAAAAATCGCCAAGTCCGGTTGATGTTGAAATAAAGTCAAAGCGCCTAAAAACAATGCCGCGATAGCTGTTGTCCCTCCCGCCAAACCGTCGAGACCATCCGTAAGGTTGACTGCATTTGAGAAAGCCACAATCACAAACACTGCATACAAAAAAAAGACGGGGTTTCCAAATCCACCTGCCGGGAAGGTTAACTGAAGATTTGAAAACGGAACCAACTGCGAAGTTGGAAACTGATTGCGAATCATAAAAAATACAGCCAATCCGGCAAATAGAATTTGGGCAAATAATTTTTGACGCGCCGTAAGGCCTAATGATTTTTTGGTGACAATAATGATTAAATCATCCACCAATCCAATCAAACCAAAACTCAAGGTTAAAAATATAAGCCAAAGAACAACTGGTGAAAGTGCCCGAACGAATAACAATCCTATGACCAAAGAAAATAAAATTAAAACTCCACCCATCGTCGGAGTTCCTGCTTTTTTCAGGTGGGTTTGGGGTCCATCTGTCCGAATACTCTGTCCGAATTTTAACCGATGCAAAAGTTTAATCGTAAACGGACCTAATGCCAATGAAACAAGAAAAGCGATGAAAGCTGCAAAAATAAGTTTAAGTAAAAGAGTCATTAAATTTGAACCTCCTCCGTGGATAAGGCGCTTACGATTTCTTCCATTTTCATCCCACGGGAACCTTTAACCAGGATAAAATCTCCCGGTTTAATATACGCCTTCAGCCTATCAATTAAAGCTTGTTTATCCGAAAAATATTCGCCGCGGCCTTTCGTCCGATCATTCATCCCTTTGGAAAACTGTTCGCCTAAAACTCCGCATGCAAAAAGATGATCAATTCCCTTTTCTGCTGCATAAGCACCTATATCATAATGAATTTCTGCCGAAGTCGGTCCCAATTCCAACATATCAGCCAGTACTGCAATTTTCCGTTCCCTGGACTGACTTGAATCTAAAACATCGATTGCAGCTTTAACCGATGTCGGGCTGGCATTATAAGTGTCATCAATAATGCGATAACCATTTTTTTCGATGATATTCAACCGTTTACCACTAAGTACAGGCTCCGCCAAACCCTTTTGGATATTTTGTTCGGAAATTCCTAATTCTTTAGCCACAGCAATGGCGGCAAGCGCATTCATAATATTATGACGGCCTGGAATCGGCAGGGTTATGACTAAACTTCCATTTTTAAAAATAGCCTTAAAACGGGAACCGGAATCAGTCATTTCAATAACTTCAGCCTGATAATCCAAATCAGGTCCTTCCATACCGTAAAATACTTTTCTAGCTTTGGTTCTGTATTGCATCTCACGCACCAAAAGATCATCGCCGTTTAAAAATGCCAAACCATCATTGGGTAAGGCTTCAATTAATTCTGACTTTGCTTTGGCTATATTTTGCTGGGTTTTCAGAAGCTCCAAATGGGTAAGGCCCACATTGGTAACCAACCCAATCGTGGGTTCCGCAATACCGGCCAGATTTCGGATTTGCCCCAAACCTCTCATACCCATTTCAACAACAATCGCTTTTGTCTGCGAACGTATTTTTAAAAGCGTTAAAGGAAGTCCAATCTCATTATTAAAATTAGCCTCGGTTTTCACCAGCGGCAATTCTTGCCCCAATATCGAAGCGACTAAATCCTTGGTCGTCGTTTTGCCATTACTTCCGGTAATCGCGATTAATGGCGTCTGGAAACGTCGCCGGTGAAAACGGGCGATGTCCCCTAATGCTTTCAAGGTATCCAATACTTTAATAATGGTAATTCCATCAAAAGCCGGCCCATCATCCATAACAATCAAAGCTGCAGCACCCATCTGAACTGCTGTAGCCAAAAAATCATGACCGTTAAAATGTTCACCTTTTAATGCTATAAAAATCTCGCCCGGATTGACATGCCGTGAATCTGTACTGACTCCGGCAAAAGATCGAACGGAGCTCTGCTGAATCAGTATTCCTCCCGTAGCCGCCTTGAGTTCATCCAAAGTAAAATCAATCATGATTTTTCTCCTTCAGTGCCTCTGCAGCGATCTCCCGATCATCGAAATGGATGGTATGGTCGGCAAAGATTTGCTCAGTCTCATGACCTTTTCCTGCAATCAATACTAAATCACCCGGTTCGGCCATAGCGATCACTTTCCGAATGGCCTTTGCCCGATCTGCTTCAAGAAGGTATTGTGCTTTAGGACTGACATTTAGAAAACCCTCTTCGATTTCCCGAATAATTTGAGCGGGTTCTTCAGAACGAGGGTTATCCGAGGTAATAATGGTGAAATCCACCATTTTAGCGGCAATCGCCCCCATGATTGGCCTTTTGGTCCGATCACGATCTCCGCCGCAACCAAATACCAGCAGTAATCTGCGAGGTGAAAGACCTCGTCCGGTCTTTAAAATATTCTCCAAACCATCTGGGGTATGAGCGAAATCAACAATCACGCCAAACTTAACGGCCCCAGGCACCAACTGAAAACGTCCCGGAACACCAGTTATGGCTTCCAATCCCCGCTTTATCGCATCCATGTCAATTCCCAAAGCTAATGCAGAGCTTAAGGCACTGAGGCTGTTATAAATATTAAAAAAACCGGTCAATTTCAGATTTAACTTTATTTTCCCTCGAGGCGTATTAGCAGTAAAACTAGCGCCCGATGGAGCCAGTTGAACTCCTTCAGCTCGAATCTCAGCTTCTTTTTCAATACCATAAGTAAGCACTTTTGCTGGTGTGCGTTCAATAATATAACCAGCCCGGGGATCATCCCCGTTGATAATGGCCCAGGAAACTACCGGCAAATCCACAAAAAATTTGGTTTTTACGCGCAAATATTCTTCAAAGGTGCCGTGATAGTCTAAATGATCCTGGGTAATATTAGTGAAAATACCGGAACGGAATGATAGACCGGCAATTCTTGATTGGGCAATGGAATGAGATGAGACTTCCATAACAACATATTCGACTCCGGCTTGCACCATTTTTGCGAATAATATTTGCAAATCAAGCACTCCCGGAGTTGTATTATGGGCGCTATAAGTCGCAATGGCTTCATTGCCAATGAGATTTACAATGGTACCAATTAACCCTACCTTGTAACCAGCCGCTTCCAAAATGCTTTTTAGCAAGTAAGTGGTCGTGGTTTTTCCGTTAGTGCCTGTGACGCCAATCAACTTTAATTTGCGGTCCGGATAATCATAAAAAGTCCCGATTAACTCTTTGAGAACCTCATCGACCGATGGAACTTGAATCAAGGTTAAACCAAAATCGTTATCTGGTAAATCCTCGACCAGGGCAGCAATCGCTCCATTTTCGGCAGCCTGCTTAAGATATAAATGCCCATTATATCGTGGCCCTTTAATACATATAAATAAATCCTTGGCTTTTACGATGCGAGAGTCTTGCGCGATACCCAAGATCTCACAATCCGTTGTACCATAAATTTTAGTAACAGCAATATTCTTAATAAGTTCCGCTAATTTCACTCGATGAAAACTCCTTCCTCACGCGTTAGCCACTAGTTTCTTTTTTATTGATATCAATGTGTTTCAATCGATTTCGACTAAAGGTTATTCGTGAGAATCTACCACAATCCTGCTCTCATTAAAAGGAAAACATGTCAATAATATTAATATTTTGTGTCAAAAACAGCACTTCTATCCTAGTTATCTCAACTTTGGAATTATAATCCTTTATTATATTCATTTTGATCTTCACTGCGTTGAGGACTTATCTAGGGCAAATTATCTACCTTAGGAGCAAAGGTTACATCAACAATTGATCCGCGTTCAATAACAGTTCCCGGAGCAGGCTTTTGCTCCACCGCAACCCCAGTTCCTTTAGCGGTTAATTTCAATCCCATTTCTGCCAAAATCTCATTCACTTTTCGAAGCGATAAGCCTTGAAAATTAGGTAATACCAGTTGGATGTTTTCTCCCTTGAACTGATATTCCGCTTCCGGGGTAAAATAAAGAATTACTTTACTGTTACGGTTGATTACAGCACCCGGTTTCGGAACTTGGTCAAATACATAACCGCCGCTACCTATCATCCTGTACCCAAGTTGGTTTCGCCGTAATATGGTAATTGCTTCATCCGTCGTCAAATTTTGAATATTAGGAACCGCAACTTCTTCACCAGTCATTTTAGCTGTAATTTCCGGCTCGTAATACGGTTTAACACCTAAATAGCGGAGTGCATCTTTAAATATGTTTCCGACGACAGGAGCGGCAATAACTCCGCCAAAATGCACCGGACCGCCCGGTTCATCAAGAATAACCAATGCTAAAATCTGCGGGTTTTCAGCAGGCGCATAGCCAATGAAAGAGGAAATGACCTTACTGGAGCTATAGCCATGTTTCCCCGGCTCAACTTTTTGGGCGGTAGCCGTCTTGCCTGCTACGCGGTATCCTTCCAAATAAGCTTTCA
>DNPQ01000564.1 GCA_003501335.1 Bacillota bacterium | reverse complement strand
CCTGGTGGAAAGAGGCTGTGATTTACCAGATTTATCCCTGGAGTTTTAATGATTCCAACGGAGACGGGATCGGGGATATCCAAGGAATTATCAGCAAGTTGGGTTATCTAAAAGAGTTGGGAGTCGATGTGCTTTGGCTTAATCCGGTCTATCCATCGCCCAATGACGATAACGGGTATGATATAGCCAATTATCGCGATATCATGCCAGAATTCGGCACGTTGGCCGACTGGGAGGAACTCTTGGCGGAGACCCACCGGCTGGGAATGAAGCTCATTATGGACCTGGTGATTAACCATACCTCTGATGAACATGCCTGGTTTGTGGAGTCGCGTTCGGCAGTAGACCATCCCAAACGGGACTATTATATTTGGCGGAAAGGTGCAAACGGACGGGAACCCAATAACTGGCGATCCTATTTTACCCCTTCAGCCTGGGAATATGATAGCCTAAGCCAAGAATATTATTTGCATCTGTTCTCCAAAAAGCAGCCTGATTTAAACTGGAGCAATCCACGGGTTAAGGAAGAGATTTTTGATATGATCCGCTGGTGGCTTGATAAAGGGATTGACGGCTTCCGTATGGATGTTATTAACATTCTGGTGAAAGCCCCCGGCTTGCCGGATTCATTAAAAAACGACCCCAGCGGTTATGTTTTTGATGAAGATTTATATGCCAATCAACCGGGCATTCATGAGTTGCTCCGGGAGATGAACCAACAAGTGTTATCACACTATGATATTATGACCGTCGGCGAAACTGTCAATGTAACTCCGGAAGAAGCATTGTTATATGTCGGGGAGGAACGCCGGGAATTAAATATGGTGTTTCAATTTGAATTAATGGGACTTGACTCGGGTCCGAAAGGTAAATGGGATTTGGCGCCGTGGCGGCTCAGCGAGTTCAAACGCATTTTCAGTCAATGGCAGCTGGCTATGGGTGATTCGGGATGGAACAGCCTTTATCTGAATAATCATGACCAACCCCGGATGGTCTCCCGTTTTGGCGATGATCAAAAATACCGGCGGGAATCAGCCAAAATGTTGGCCACCTTATTGCATACCGCCAAAGGGAGTCCCTTTATTTATCAGGGCGAGGAGATCGGGATGACCAATGTGAGATTTCCGGACATCAGCCAATACCGGGACCTGGAAAGTTTGAATATGTATCAGGAGCAATTGGCCGGGGGCCAAAGGGAACCCGAAATTATGCAAGCAATTTATGCCAAAGGACGGGATAATGCGCGGACTCCGATGCAATGGTCCGGAGAGTCTAATGCCGGTTTTACCTCCGGTCAGCCTTGGATTGAAGTGAACTCTAATTTCAGGGAGATTAATGTCCAAAAGGACATGGAAAATCCCGATTCAATTTGGAATTATTACCGCAAGCTGATCCGCTTGCGCAAGGAAAATCCAGTCATCATCTATGGGGATTATCAGCCGCTTCTTGAAGAACATCCGCAAATCATGGCGTATCGCCGCCGTTTTGCTGATCAGGAACTGGTGATTCTCTTAAACTTTAATCCTGCTGTTACTGAGATTCCGGGAGAGATTGTTTTAACCGGCAAACCTATATTGATTGGCAATTATCCCGCCGATCGGCATTCCGCTTCTCTTTTACGGCCCTATGAGGCCCGAGTTTATCGGGTTCAGTGAAAAGTGTAATGGGTGACCCAGAACAAGTTGTGAATGGGTCACCAAGGGTTATTCAAACCGATTGAACTGAAAATAAAAAAATGCATTGAAATATCTGGCGTTATCCGGCCATAATACTTAATGATGTTGCTCTCTTTTGTCAAGAAAATATAACATGTACCCGGCGGTCAGGGCCCAGATTACGGTGGGAATGGAGTTTAATTCACTGGTTACGGTGGAGACTTTATAGAGAAGGGGGACACGAAACAGGACGACGATCCCGCGTAAAGCGAAGTTGACAAAGAAGGAATAAAGAACGGCTTTTAGGAAGTAACCTCTAGAAGATATGGCGGGAATAAGAAATGCTAAGCCGATTCCCAGTATGCCGGACCAAAACATTTGGAAAATCAGGGAATGAATAATACTGTTTAAATCATTGGGCCGCTCGCCGGTTAAAATAATCCCGGACCAATCAATAAAACGAATTTGGATCAGGTTTAACCCATAAAAAACAAAATTAACGATATTCATGGGAATAGCGCCGATAATACCGGCGGTTAAGCCTTTAAAAGTACGATCCATTTTCCGGAAGCCTTTCTTACCGATTCTTTTGGCTGGTTTTCATAGAAAGTCATGAATTCTGGACTTTAATAGTTTGTTCGACTTCGATCCATTTTATAACCAACTGAAAATGAGAAAGTATTCTTTCCGGACTTTTTATGATCCCCCCGTTTTTCCAATGGTTATAGGGGTAAAAGCAGGAGGAACATCGATTAGGGATAATCCTGTAATTAGCAGGTCGGACTCATTAATGAAAGATAAGCATTAAAATGATTCCAATCGGGGTTACCACGAGGCCGGATATAAGAATTGCTTTACTATACTTTGTTTTTGTATTGTTGCCGATTAAAACAAAAATGGCACCGAGTCCTACGATAAAGATCATGAAAAATCTCCTATCTTCCCGGATTCATCTTATCCGGCTTTATTTTTTGGGGGTCAAAAGGCTAGGTTCAAAAACCGCTAGTTTAAAATCTCGAAAAATAAAAAGTTTATGATGGATTGGGGTGTTCAATTTTATTTTC
>DNPQ01000330.1:781-8153 GCA_003501335.1 Bacillota bacterium | reverse complement strand
CCGGATATGGTCCGTTTGTGCAATCGTTACCGGATTGCCTGTATGCCGGGAATTATGACGATTCGCGATGCGGTTGAAGGCTTGGAATTGGGAGTTGATATTTTAAAACTATTCCCCGGAGAGGCATTTGGGCCGAAGATGATTAAAGCGATTGCCGGTCCTATACCTCAGGCTAGTATCATGCCTACCGGTGGAGTTGATGTAAATAACGTTGGTGAATGGATAAAGGCCGGCGCTGTGGCCGTGGGGGCAGGTGGCGCTTTGACCGGGGGAGCCAAGAAAGGCGACTACGCTTCAATCACCAAGATAGGCCGCGAGTTTGTAAATAATATCAAAGCGGCGCGGGGAAAGTAAATCCTTTAAATCCCAGTAGGATGCCTTCTAAATGGATGCATAATTTTTGTAGGGTCTCATAGGAGAATAACAACGGACAGAGAAATAAACTTTCAGGGATCAGGAATCTAGAAAATTCATTTAGAAGGCTAGGGGTTTATGAAAAAAACAATTAAGCAATGCAGTTTTATAATGATATTGGTTTTGATATTTTCCTCTGGTATCGGATATAGCATTACCCGTGCTATTCCAGTGGGTTACCTTCCCGGAGCTTCGGAAAATAGCTGGATTCAAAAAGTCGTTGCCAAAGATGCTTCACTCAAAGCAATAACCCATCCGACGATTGCCTTGAATTTATTCAGCGATGAACGAGAAATCACTGATAGTACGGGCGCCATTTACAATCGCTCCGGGAAAAAGCTTGAAACTTTGGTAACCGATAAAAACCCGGCTGAAATTCTTGAAAAGACTCTAATCGAGCAGTTTCAAAAAGCTGGGTTCACGGTCATTCGGACTTCGGGATGGGATTTAAGCGCTGAGAAGATTCCCGGCTACTTAGAAGCTGATATGATTGTGGGCGGGCGCGTTAAAACATTTTGGGTGGAGTCCAAAGCGGGATTTATCACTTCAACCATTCAATCCAAGGTGGTTTATGATTTGGTATTCGCCGATATCCATCAAAAAAAGATCATGGATGAGAAAGAATTAGTCGGTAGCGATACCCGAAAATCCCTCGCTCATATTAGCGATTATTTCTGGATGGACATCCAAACCTCAATCAGCCAATCGTTAACAAGGGCTGTAAATGATTCTTTTTAAAGAAAATGGGGAATTATAAAACCGTCTGGAAAATCTCCAGACGGTTCTTTTTTTTAATAGTTTAAGCGAAATGTTAAATCAACAAAGTTCTTAGCAAAATCCCAACCAAAACCGATCCGAATACAATCAACTTCCCGGGCGATACCGGTAATTTGGCTTACCCACTCGTCATTGCGGAAGTTATAAGTGCCGTTATTATAGATAAAATAGTGAGGGCTTAGCGGGATTTTCATGCCGTAAATGAGATTCCCCCCGAGCCGGTAGCCATCAATGATTAAAAATTTGGTTTCAAGTTGTTCCCAATCCTGGGTGGATCCACTTAGATCCTGAATATAGAGATAACTTAAATTGAAATCTGGGGTCAGTTGATAATCCAAGCGATAGCCGCCATCGAGACCCTGATAGGTGTCTTCGGGTTTTTGATCATAAAGCAAGCGGCTGAAAAGTGCGACCTGCCAGTTCCCATAAGCTGTTTCCCAGGCTTTTTTAGTGAAAGTTACTCCCAGATCCCGTTTGGGGTCCGAGGCCAGATCGGTTTTCCCGTCGATAGTCAAATTATATTTGTTCCAATCAATCTGATAAATATCGCTGACACTAAAAATTCCTTCCGAGTCGAAGTTTACATCGACTTCATCGGAATAACGGTTCCACTCATATATTCTGCCCACCGTAATTTGTGAAGGCTTATCATTGGTATTGATTTCCCCACTAAAACGTGGACTAACTCGAACTTTTTCCCGCTTTGGAGCTGGAGTTGGAGTAGGAGTACTGGAAGCAGACGATTGCGGTTGTTTGGCTTCGTCGCCCGAATCTGTATCTGCTGCTGCTGACAATTTTTGAGTGGTAATCGTTTGATTCAAATCGGGTTGGGTGCCTTTATTGGCGCTGAGATTGATATGGGGTAATGATTCACCCCTTAGAGCCATATGCGGCAAATAAAACACTGGAATACTCATAATTTTAAGGACTACTTTTTCCATATAAACATGCTTACCCTGGATGATCATTCTTTTTCCGGAAAATATCCAATCGGCATAATCTTTCCGTGGGCAGCGGGTGATTCCCGCAGGAGAAATGATGACAGTCCCGCCGTCGAACTTGGCGGTTTTTCCGGTAACGTAAAAATCTTTGTCTTTTCCCTTAACCACACCTTGAATAGAGGGACCACCTTCGCCGATATTCTGATTCAAGTTATAGCGGAAAGTTTCCATTTGAAAACTTTCATTGGGATTCTCCATTTTAACGGAACCCGATGCATCGAGCCAACCGGTTTTCAGATTTAAAGTAATGTGATTCGCTTTGACAGTGATATCATTTTTCATGACCATGACATTACCATTGAGTACGAGTAAACTTTCATTTCCATAATAGATCAAAGAATCCGTTTCAATGACAACATTATCTAGAACCATTCGCGCATGGCTCATATTGGAAATGATATTTTTTTGGGAGTCGTACGTCTGATTTCCTATAGTGTCGATGGTAATATTTTTAAATTGAATTGTCTTTGGCGGGGCATCTCCGAAAGTCGGTAATGTAAACATTGTGATTAAAAGTAAAGTAATACCCCATATTTGGAGTTGTTTTAGATACAAATTCATTTCCACTCCTCTGGAATTTCAGGCTATCAAACGCTTTTCATCGGATATTTTATGCATTTCTAATCTTAAACCTTCAGGAAGGTTTAAGTTGTCAGTCTTTTCCCGGTTATAACATGAACGGAAGGAGAGCATATCGGATGCTTCAGGAGTTGTTGATAAGGCCAGATTATTTAATTATATGCGCTCCTTATTTAAATAACGTAGATAACTGAAAATAATTGTATTAAATTCTCGTAAAAGAGTGAAATCCCTGCCTTATATAATTAGACGGAAAGACTATTTTTTCCAACTCTTTGATTAGCATAAGGCTTATTTTGATATAATATTTTAATTTGACGAATGAAGAGGGATACCCTATGATGATTATGAGGAAAAGCATGAAAAATCAGGATACTGGAGGCTCGAATCATGGACAAACTGCAAAAATTAAAAGAACTGCTTCAAACTTTACCAGGGGCTGTAATCGCTTATTCTGGCGGAGTCGATAGTACCTTTCTGGCCGTAATCGCCCATGAGGTGTTAGGGGAAAAAGCTTTGGCGGTTACTGCGGTTTCTCCCACATACCCGGATCAACAGCTATTAGAAGCCCGGGAACTCGTTACCAGGTTCGGCTTGGCCCATCAGGTAATTCATACCCATGAATTCGATGATGCCAATTATGTTGCAAATCCAGTCAATCGTTGTTACTATTGCAAATCATCTTTATTTAAGGATTTACGCACCATTGCCGATGAAAAAGGCTGGATAGTTTTGGACGGCGCTAATGTTGATGATTTGTCAGACCACAGGCCGGGGCATCAGGCTGCTAAAGAAATGGGAGTTCGCAGTCCTCTGCAGGAAACAGGATTCACCAAGCAGGAAATAAGGGATTTTTCACGAGAATTAGCCTTGCCAACCTGGAATAAACCGGCTTATGCTTGTCTGGCTTCACGGATTCCTTACGGCAGTAAAATCACGCCTGATGGACTAAAAAGGATTGATATGGCAGAGAGCTTTCTGAACTTCCTGGGTTTCGTTCAATTTAGAGTGCGCGATCACTTTCCTGTGGCTCGGATTGAAATCGCTAAGAATGAATTGGACATGGCTTGGCAGAACCGGGAGAAAATCAGCGCTAAGTTGCATGAACTGGGATTCACTTATGTCACTTTGGATTTGGACGGTTTTCGCTCCGGGAGTATGAATGAAACCTTAAAGTGAACTTATAAGTGATTTCTAAATGCATTATGCATTGTCCAGCTTTTTATAAAAGTAACGTAGTACCCTAAAAAAACTATTTTTAAAGTGATGAGGGACATGAAGGACGGAGATCTTTTTTTATTCGAAAAGGATTCTTTACTTCGTGTTCTCTTATTTTTTATGCCGAATTGCGGCATTTTAGGTTCACAGTGAATAGATCGATGCCGAAATGTTCAACCTAAGGCTAAGAATTTATTCCAAGTTAAAGCAGGTTGCTCATGCGAATTGGTATCCCCAATGCCCTTTTTACCTCATATCACTTACCTTTTTGGCAAGAATTCTTCATGCAGCTAGGCATGGATATTGTTGTTTCGGGCGATAGCTGCAAAGAAACCATCGATATAGGATCAAAGCTGATTCCCCATGAGTTTTGTATTCCGGTTAAAGTTTTTCTTGGCCATATCGTGGACCTATTATCTCAAAAAGTGGATCTGATTTTACTTCCCAGGATGATCGACAAAAAAAACCATGAGTTTTTTTGTCCGAAACTGACGGGTCTCCCCGAAATCGTAAAATATGCGCTTAATCTTGATGATAGTTTATTCTTTTCGCCGGAAGTTATTTGTAACGGACTGAATCCCCAGATCGTAAGGTATCCTCAACCAAAAATAAAATCAATGAGAACATTACGTCAGGCTGAATTGAAAGCGGAGCAGAATTGGCAGTGGACTTTGGAGCGTTGCCGCAAGGAACAATCGACTCTTTTACAGATAGCCCGGGATCTGAAAAATTCCAGCTCTGCGGATCAGATCCAAGTAGGACTGCTCGGTTATGCCTATATTCTTTATGATTTATGGATGAGTAAAGCAACGATTCAAACATTGGGAAGTTTGGACACCCATATCAGTACCTGGGAAATGGTAGAGAGCGAAAAAATTGAAAGCCGGCTGAAAGAGCTGAAAAGGCCTATGTTTTGGAATTTTGGACGGATTCTGCTTGGAGCGGGTTTAAATTTCTTAGCGGATCCCAAGATAGACGGGGTTATTTATGTTACTCCCTTTGGATGCGGTCCTGATTCGATCACCGTCAAATTACTAAGTTTACAGGCGGCGATTACCCACAAACCGTTCTTGCAAATTACTTTAGATGAACATAGTGAGGATGGGCATTTGAAAACGCGCTTGGAAGCCTTCGTTGATATGTTGGTTCAAGGAAAGGAGGGCCAATCCTTTGAAAATAACTTTTCCTTATTTAGGACCGGTACTCGCTTATCGGAAAATGTTTGAACAGTTCGGCCATGAAGTGATTATGCCGGCCCCGCCGACCCCAAAGACCATTGAATTAGGAGCTAAATATAGCCCGGAATTTATTTGTCTTCCTTTTAAAATTATTCTTGGCAGTTATTTAGATGCAATTCAGAAAGGGGCTGACTTAATCGTAACCAGTGGCGGGATCGGAGCTTGCCGGGCCGGTTATTTCGGCGCATTGAGCGAAAAAATTCTTAAGCAATTGGGATATTCGATCCAAGTTTTAGTTTTTGACAGCATTGTGAATGAGTTTCCTGCCTTTTACCGGCAGTCCCAAGTCATTCGCAATCATAAATCAATCAGGGAAACAATATCGATAGTACACTTAGCAGTGAGTCTCATTTTTGCCCTGGATAGATACGAAAAAGAAATCAGCCAACTACGCCCCTATGAGACCATTTCCGGGACTTGCAGACAGAAATGGCGCGACATTCAAAATATACTTGGTGGAAGCAACAGTATCAGGGAATTACAGGCTAATATGGTGCGAGCGGATCGAATCATTGAAGAAATCACGGTTCTGCCAAGGGAGGATATTTTAAAAATCGGCCTATTAGGGGAAATTTATATGGTTATGAATGGTCCCATGAATGAGGAATTCGAAGATAAATTGGCTTCACTGGGAGCGCAGGTAACCCGTTACCGTTATATTTCCCAATGGCTGAAGAATGCTGTGCGGCCGAATCGGAGTATACTGAAAAAAGCGGATCGGTATTTACATTATGAGCTCGGTGGTCATGAGCGGGAGAATATCGGTCATATGATTCAATTTAAAGAGCTGGGCTATGATGGGATTATCCATTTGCTTCCTTTTGGCTGTATGCCGGAACTCGTCACTCAGACTGTTATTCCGAGAATAACGACAGATCTGGACATGCCGATTTTGTCGCTATCCCTTGATGAGCAAACCGGCTGGCTTAATAATCAGGTAAGGCTGGAAGCATTTGTTGATCTGTTGAGAAACCGGAAAGAATTGCTGAAGGAAGGATAGGAAGGTGCAGGATTAGGAATGGTTAATAGGGTGACAAGAATATACTTGGGTGTCGATGTCGGTTCGGTGAGTACCAATATCGTCGGTATTGATGAACAGGAATCGGTTATTTTTTCAAAATATCTAAGAAATGACGGACAACCGCTCCAAGTCATTCAAGAAGGGTTCAAAGAAATTCAAAAGCAAATTCCCAATCTATTGATTTTGGGAGTCGGTACCACCGGAAGCGGCAGATTACTGGCTGGAGCGATGCTGGGGGCGGATATGATTAAAAATGAAATTACCGCTCATGCGTTTGCAGCAGTCTATTTTTATCCGGATGTAAGAACGATTTTAGAAATCGGCGGTCAGGACTCCAAATTGATATTGATTCAAAATGGTGTGGTTGCCGACTTTTCCATGAATACAGTCTGCGCCGCCGGTACCGGATCATTTCTCGATCATCAAGCCGAACGCTTGAAGGTGCCGATTGAGGATTTTGGTAAACTGGCTTTAAGCGCCCAAAAAAGAGTCCGCATTGCCGGAAGATGCACGGTTTTTGCCGAATCGGACATGATTGCCAAACAGCAATTCGGCTTTTCCAAAGCCGAAATTATCAATGGCTTGTGTGAGGCTTTGGTTCGCAATTATTTAAGTAATTTGGGCAGGGATAAACAAATTATCGCTCCAGTCCTTTTTCAGGGAGGAGTGGCGGCTAATCAGGGAATTAAAGCGTCTTTTGAGAGAGAATTAAAAACTTCAGTGATTATCCCTGAGTATTTTAATGTGATGGGGGCAATCGGGGCCGCGTTTTTGGCGAAAAAACAGGTTCGAAAGAGTGGCTCAGTTTCCAAGTTCCGTGGTTTTAATAGGCTGTTGCTAAATTTTTCCCCGATTACTTTCGAATGTAACGGTTGCAGCAATTGCTGCGAAGTGATTCAAGTGGAGCAAGATCACAGGATTATCGCGGCATGGGGAGACAAGTGCGGAAAACATAGTAATGGTATTTCGGCGTGATAGAGTATTTGGGGAAAGAATGTCTTGAAGTGTTTTTTATTCATTTTGGGAAAAAGCGAAAAAACTATTAAAAAATTAAAAATAGCGGAAAATCATTTTGCAGATGCACAAAACAATATTACCGATGGGAGAAATCATTTTGCAGATCA
>DNPQ01000330.1:0-428 GCA_003501335.1 Bacillota bacterium | reverse complement strand
ATCATTTTGTAGATCAGCAAAACAATATTGTGAATGAGAGAAATGATTTTATCGATGTACAAAATGATTTTGCGGGAGCGCCTTCATCCGTTCCACTATTGCCGTAAGACTTGCACTTATTAAGGAGTCACTTCCTTCAACAAATCCTGGATAACTTCACCCGCAATAATTAATCCGGCGATTGGCGGGAGATAGGACATACTGCCCGGGATTTTCCTCCGTTTGGTACAGTTCCAACCCGGATCATTGTCATCCCGATGAGGACAAATACATCCACCGTGACAAGTAACCACGTCTTCTTTGGACTCTACCGGCACTTCCGTCGAATAGAGTACTTTGACCCCTTTTTCAATTCCTTTTTCCCGTAAGGACTTGCTGACCGATTTCGCTAAAGGACAGGGATGGGTCTTGCTGATATCATCAATCTT
>DNPQ01000584.1 GCA_003501335.1 Bacillota bacterium | reverse complement strand
AGAAGATCAATAAATAGGGTCGAACCGGAGGAATCAGCGATTTCTCCGGTTCAAGATAGCATCCGGCAGAATGGAAGATTGACCGAAAGGAGGCTTTATCATGTTTAGGTTTCAACCCTTGAATCAACACCGGAAAAATTCAATCGACTTCCTTTTTGCCAAAGCGAAAGAACTGCATCAACTAGGTGTCGACGGAGAGCGAAATGCCGTTAAAGAAGCTTTCGCTTTATTGGAACGAATTCGTCGTTTTAACCCAAACCATCCTTTGGTGAATGCTTATTATGGCAGCACGATTGCTTTATTGGGACGGGATGCCATTGACATGCAGGAAAGGACCGAGAAAGCGGAGGCGGGATTGAAGATATTGGATCATGCCGTCAGCTGTGACCCGGATAATGTTGAAATCCGTATTTTAAGAGGTTATGTAAGCTATCGGTTGCCAAATATGTATTTCCGCCGTACCAAGACAGCTACCGAGGATTTTGAATACCTGGTGTCCCGTTTTGAACAAGACCCGGACATTTTTCCAGATGAATTCTACTGTCAAATTTTATATGACCTGGGAACCTCTTATAGGGCTTTACATCAAGAGCAAAATGCTGAGGATACATGGAAGAAGCTTTTGGAGAGAACATCCGACCCCAAATACCGTGATTTGATAAGCAAAAAAACGAATACTTCCAATTAAAACCGGTTTGATTGTTTATATTTGCGCATTCCCGGGTACTACAGTAGAGGAAAAAGGAGGAAAAAAGAATGAATTCCCTCTTTGAGAGAAAAATATCGAGTCTCCGGAAACCCCCTGTTTTACAGGAATATTTTGACCGGGAGGGCGAGTTCCCTGAAAATATGCCCCCGGAAAAATTGCGACGGTTTCATGGGGCATCGATGAAGGCAATTCTTTCTCAAGCTTATCAGTCTGCTTTTTATTATCAGAAAATGAGCGATGCCGGGGTTACTCCCGATGATTTTCAGAGCCTTGAAGATCTTAGCCGTTTACCCTTTACCACCAAAGATGAGTTGCGGGGAGACCCTTGGGCGCTGTTGGCCTGCGATAAGGAAGATATTGCATTGATCCAGGTATCGACAGGTACTACCGGCGGTGAAGAGGTTTACATCATGTATTCCTGGGAAGATTTTTACCTGCACGAATTGGTCCCGGGGTATCCTTCTTTAGTGCCGGTTGAACGCGGGGATATTTGTTTCAACGCTTTGCCCTATGAAATGAGTTCGGCTGGATTGGCTTTTCATAAGACCTTTATGGAAGGCTGCCGGGCCACTGTCATTCCGGCCGGTAAAGGAGGCGCTTATTCTACCCCGGCTAAATCGGTTAAAATGATTCGCGATCTCCAACCGACGGTCATCATTACCACTCCCTCGTGGGCGATGTATTTGGCGGAAACTGCTATCGAAGCCGGTTTTGATCCGGCAAGCCTTCATTTAAAAAAGATGTGGCTGACCGGCGAGGGATGTTCTTCGGCTTTTCGCGAAAGAGTGGAAAAAATATGGGGTACGGTGGCCAATTTTTATTATGGCTCGCTGGAATGCGGTTGTATCGGTATCGAATGTGATGCCCATGAAGGTTATCATATCACCGGGGGACATGTCTTTTTAGAAATTGTGGATCCGAAAACCGGAAAAGTACTGGAACCCGGCGAGATTGGGGAAATCGTGGCAACTTGTCTGCTGCGTTATCATACGCCCTTGCTGCGATTCCGTACCCAGGACCTTGGCTATATTGATCCGGACTCCTGCAATTGTGGGGTGCTGTTGCCCAGGTTTTTTTTACGCGGGAGACTGGTGGATCAAATCACGATCAAAGGGGTTTCATTATCCCCATATTATTTGGAAGACTTTTTAATGCGTCTTCCGGAAGTCGGGAACTGGTACCAGTTTATGGTGAGTTCCACCCATGATCAGGAACTGGGAATTCGCTGCGAATTAGCGCTGGGGGTTGAGCCCAGCGATAAATTGGCGGAATCCCTCGCTAATAAAATGGAATATAGCACCGGAGTCCCTTGCCGGTTTGAGTTCGTTGATAAATTATCGCGTCCGACGGGAAAAATCATCCGGGTCATTCATAGCGAAGGATAGATTCGATGATCTATCATGGAGAAATACTTCCCGGGAAGGAGGTGGAAAAAAATATGTTCTTATTCAATCCCCTTTTTAATTTGAGAAGAGCGTTGGAAATTGACACCAAAGGACGTAAAGATAAAACTCGAAAAGCTTCTCATAAGGAACATAAAGTTAAAACGATGGATGCCGGCCAATGGAATAATGTCGCCGGCGACATTCAACAGTCAATCCAGGAAGTTCTTGCAAAATACGGAGTTACAAACCGTTCATAAATAAAATAAAGCATGAACTGGACTATCTTCAAATTTACCAGCCAACCAGCAACAGAGAAACCCACCTGAAAGAACCGGCAGTATGCCGGTTCTTTCCTTATTTTAGCGGCAGTTTTGATGGGGCGGTCTGTGGTTGTAAGCGCAAAAACCCGGTTCTGTCGGAGTGTGGCAGGTAAATTTAAGGATTTATTTATAATGTGCTGATATTTGAGGCACTGCATCATATATTGTAACCAAAACGATTTCTTACCCGTAATTGATTTTTACTTTTGTTTTAAATACGGTTAGTTTATTGGTTTAGAGGAGGTTGGTGTTTTGCAAATAGGAGAGCTGTTTAAGTATAATCCCCAAAAAGACCTTAAGGCAGTTTTAGCCATCTTTGTGATGGGGACAGTGATGAATGGCATCGCTGACTTATTTAGAGATTCGTTTTTATTTGTCCTATTTTATCA
>DNPQ01000036.1 GCA_003501335.1 Bacillota bacterium | reverse complement strand
TACTGAACGATTGCGCACGTTAACCGAACGACTCAGTAAACATACTGAAGGCTTCAGTACACATACTGAAGAGTTGCGCATGTTTACCGAAGGACTGGGTATGAGTTGTTGGATGGGTAAACAAGGAACGGTCTATTTTCGGGCCTAAAAGCGACCCTATCCCTCGTAAGGGTATTAGTCGGGCGTTGCAGGTCTTCAATCATAGACCGCGAAGGATGGTGGTTGTCCCTGGCTAGAGACAAAGGGTATGTTTTAGAGCCAATGAACTTCGGCTTTAATGAAAGAAATGCAGACAGGATTAACAGATTAAAAAAACTGCGAGCAGATTTGAAGTTATTTTCGTTTATTCATATTTTGATTTTTGATGGCCCTCCTGACCCTCGTTCCCCTCGTTGGTTATCTTTTCCCAGGTAGTGGGCATATTGCCAATTGAATTTTGGTGGGCAACTTAAAATCCCAGCTAGAAATGTTTTAGGAGGGGGAAGAGGGCCAAGAGGGGAAGGTGGGCGTCAAAAAAATAAAAAGAAGGTTTTAAAAAAAGATGACGCACGGAGGCCACAGAGAAAAGCTTAGGACAAAAAAATCCGTTTAATCCGGCGCCTTTTGCAAATAGGCCGTCTTTTGTCAAAAAGACGCTTAATCCTGTGAATCCTGGTCGGTTTTGAGAGCTTACGATGTCCGCTTACAAAATTAAGGGTATAAAATTGCCCATTTATTCACAATCTATATCAAAATTGGTAAAAATGCCATAAAGGAGAAAAAGAAATGCAGAAGAAACGGATAATGATTGTGATTTTGGGCTTTATTCTATTATTCAACGTAACGGAAATGTCATTTGGCGTTGGGACAAACCCAAAAAACATTGCTCTTTCCCAAAGCAGCGGTTTTGATGATGAGCTAGTTCAGCTCGCTATTGGTGGTGAAAAATTCAGTAAATCAGTGATGGTTAAATTGACAAAAAACGGTGAGCCCGATATTGTAGCCGATCCTATCAGCTTAATTTCTAAAACCCAGATTTCCTGTTCCTTTGATCTGCGTAATAAACCGGCAGGGGTCTGGGACTTGACCATCACCAACCCTAAAAAGTTCTTGTTCATTAAAAAAGAAAAGGTGACTGTTATTCCAGAAGCTTTTTCGATCGTTGCTACACCCACCCCGATATTCCGGCAAATTGTCCCTAACCGTGGATTGAATAAAGACTCAATCAAGGTTTGCATTCAGGGAGAGAACTTAAATAAAAATATCGTTTTGCAACTCATTGGCGGCGACCAGACCGTTATTACCGGTGAAAATGCGGAAGTGGAATCGGATTCCAGCCTAACTTGTTTTTTTAATCTGGACCAAAAAGCCCCAGGAGATTACGATCTGCAGATGAAGGAGGCAAACGGCCGAATCACCGGATTCAAAAAAGCTTTTCGGGTAGATGTCTATTCGGGGGTTTCCGAAATCAACCGGGATATACAGTCCCTTTATTTTCCATTGAATCAATCAAGCCTTTCAAGAACTCAACTTCCACGGCTAGAGCATGATTTGACTGTCCTGGCGGCGAATTCCAACTTGTATATCTTAATTGGCGGACATACCGATGAACGGGGTTCACGGGAGTATAATCTGAAACTCTCGGCCAGACGCGCGGCGTTTGTAAAAAATTACTTGGTCCGGCATGGTATCGATCCCAAACGGATTAAGGTTTATGCTTATGGAGAAAACTTTCCTGCCCAAAAAGGCCATGCACAGATTGACTGGGAACAAAACCGCCGGGTCGATATTTTACTTTTGGAAACTCCACCTTCGAAAGAACAGGGGATCCTTCATATATCCGATTAAATATCGGATGAGATGACTAGGAAAATTTTTCCCAACCCACTGAACCCGGAATCCAATTGATTTGGGGCTGTCTAAAAAGTTAATTTTAAATTTAAAAAGATATCCAATAAGAATTTTGAAAAAGACGTTTGGATATCTTTCCTATTTAAAGTTCCTTTATGACAGCTTTTTTTATTATTAAGTATAAATTTGTTTTGTATCCGGGGTTTTCAAGTGGAGATTTTATTGATTTCCATAGTCCCTGTAAAGCAGGAAAATTGTATTTTTTAAGGAATAAATATAAAAAATTGATGAGGATATTTTCGTGAATCGAATTTTAATCTTACCAAACTTGACCAAGGCAGCCGCGATCGAACTTGCCGATACCATCATTCCCTTATTTGAAGCCCATGGGTTTGAACTCGTCTTAGAAAAGGTCACAGCCCAGGGACTAAATCGTCCTTTGTTGGGTAAAGAAGAAGAAAAGCTCTGGGATGGGATTGATATGGTATTAGTATTGGGTGGGGATGGGTCGATCTTGAATGCGGCCCGGAGAATTTATCCTTGCCAAATTCCTATTCTGGGAGTGAACCTAGGTCAATTGGGCTTTTTGACTCGGATCGAGAGCAATAAAATTGAGAAGGCGGTTGAAGATCTCCGCTGTGGCAAGTATCAATTGGAAAAGCGTTCAATGTTACGGGCTTGTGTAAAAAACGGAACGGACGGTTTATTGGAAATTGTTGCGCTAAATGATTTGATTGTTACAGCAAAATCTCCGGCCCGGATGATCCGTCTGGATCTTTGGGCCGACAATGAGTTGTTTGCAACGTATCCGGCAGATGGTCTTATTGTTGCCACTGCGACGGGTTCAACGGCTTATTCATTGTCAGCGGGAGGCCCGATTCTCGATCCACGGCTGGAAGCAATATTAGTGACGCCCATTTGCGCCCATTCATTATACGCGAGACCTGTTGTTTTCAATCCTGAAGCCCGGCTCAAGATTATTCTCCATCAAAATAATGTGGAAGTTTCTTTGACCGCTGACGGTCAAACCGGTACGACTTTACAACCGGGAGCGGAAATATGCTTTGAACAGGCGCCATATATCACTCAATTGATTCGTTTTGAAGGGCAAGGTTTGTTCGAAGCTCTCAAATCCCGCCTGAAGGAAGGACGGATTTAAGTTTTTTATACGCGGAGGAATGATGAAAACAAACCGACAAGCCATGATTGTTGCTATTATCAAAGAGCAAGTCATTGGTACACAGGAAGATTTAGGAGAGGCTCTCAAAAACAAAGGAGTGCTTGTCACCCAAGCCACTTTATCAAGGGATATTAAAGAACTTGGTTTGATTAAAGTGCCAACCACTGAAGGCTATTATCGTTATTCCCTCCCGCAGGATCGCACTCCCGGAGATTTGGTACATAGGGCTCAGCGAATGTTGGAGGATGCAGTGGTATCGATTGACGCCGCTGAAAATATTATTGTGATTAAAACCATGAACGGCACAGCCCAGGGAGTGGCGGCGGCTTTTGATGATATGGAATGGCCGGAAGTACTTGGAACCGTGGCCGGGGATGATACCATTCTGGTGGTCATTCGCAATCGGACACAGGTTGAAGAAGTTTTGAACCGACTCCATCAGTTAAGGAGGTAAGGCAATTTGTTGCAGGAAATCACGGTTAAAAATCTGGCTTTGATCGAGGAAATTCATCTTGATTTCAGTCCGAGTTTCAATGTGCTGACTGGAGAGACCGGAGCTGGAAAGTCAATTATTATAGATTCACTAGGCCTTGCTTTGGGAGGTCGATTTAGTGCTGAAATGATCCGCAGTGGGGCTGAAACGGCAATTGTAGATGCGGCTTTTTTAATCGGAAACCGGCCGGAGTTGCAAGAGTATTTAGCGGGCATTGGGATCCAAGTCGGACCTGATAATATGCTGATCATTCAACGTGAAATCAGCAACACCGGTAAAAACCGTTGCCGGGTTAACGGTCAATTGGTGACGGTACTTTCGCTTACCAAGATAGGTGAATTTCTCATTGATATTCATGGACAGCATGAACATCAATCTCTGCTGTTCTCAGAAAAACAATTGGAATTGTTAGACCAATATGCGGGAGCGACTTGTATGAGGCTCCACAAGGAAACGGCTCAGGTTTTTAAAGAATGGCAGACTTTGGACAATGAATTTCATACTTTACAGCAAAATGAAGCAGATTTAGCGCGCAAAGTAGAGTTATTAAAATTTCAAATTAATGAAATTGACCAGGCCCAATTGGTTATTGGTGAGGATGAGGATTTATTAAAAGAAAGAGCAGTTTTATCTGCTTCCGAACGTCTTTATCAAGCGGCCACTGAGTCTTATAAGGCTTTATACGATAATTCCAATGGTAATGCTGCTGTAGAGCTTTTGGGAACAGCTGAACGTACCTTGGCCCAAGTAGCTGTAGTGGATCCCCGCCTGGAGTCAATTTTAGAGACATTAAGAGAAGCTGCATGCCAAGCCGAGGAAGTATCTAGGGAACTTCGGAGTTATCAAGAACAAATCCAATTTGACCCGGCAAGGCTGGCTGAAATTGATGCCCGGCTTGATGAACTGACCCGGCTTAAACGGAAGTATGGTACCAACAGTATCGGCGAAATTTTATTGCTTGCCGAACGCAGTCAGCAGGAATTGTCGGGAATCGCTCACCGGGAAGAGCGTTCGGCGGAGCTTGAGGGTGAGTTGGCAAAATTCAAATCCCGCCTGGCAGAAATGGCAGAAGCCTTATCACAGGAACGGCAAATGGCTGCCGAGAAGTTGGAACAAGCCATCATGGCGCAATTGAATGATTTAAATATGGCTCAAACCCGTTTTAAAATCAACCTTACACAAATTGAAACATCTTCCGGGAT
>DNPQ01000233.1 GCA_003501335.1 Bacillota bacterium | reverse complement strand
ATAGCTGCCTCCACGGTTAAAAAAATATTGGATCGAATAATGTTAGTGTTTCCGAAGTTTTCACTTTCATAATTTTTCATTGGATTCACTAAAAAAGGAAGCCCAAGGAAATTTAAAAAGGATTGCTTGCGGTTCAAAGCGAATCGTCATGATCCGTTTTTTAGGTAAGATTCAGGGATGAGCCACGCGCGTGGTTCGAACAAAAAGGAGGAAAATGTATGGCGGATTATTTTGAAGTTACCTTCATTCACCAAGGGTATTCCAAGCTTTACCCGGAAGGGATGAGCCTGTTGGAAATTATCCGAGCTGAAAACATTCCCTACTCAATTCTTTGCAACGGGGAGGGAACCTGCGGCAAATGCCGGGTAAGGTTGGTCAATCAGCTAACGGTACCAACGACCGCAGAACAAAGCCATCTTTCCCAGGCGGATTTGGCCCATGGATACCGGTTGGCGTGCCAAACGCGATTAACCGCTCCCCTGGAGTTGGAACTGCCGGAGGTTTTCGGACAGACCGGCGCAAGCGCGATTCTCCATGAAGGATTGTTGGAGATCAACGCTCTCGATCCTTTTTGGGGGCAAATAACCGTTGATCGGCCGGCAGTATTGAGTTGGAAAAGTGTAGCCTTTAAATTAGACGGAAACTTGATTCCTTCCATCGAAGCGCTCCAAGAATTGGCCCAGTTGCAGCCGAAATCCCTGCCTGATCAGCCCAAGTTGACGCTGGAATATTTTCAGAACCGGATTATCCATGTCCGACAGGAAACGGCGGAATTAGCCCAAAGTCATCCCAAACTGGGTGTGGCAGTCGATATCGGCACCACCACGCTGGCTGCTTATTTGGTCGATTTGCAGCAGGGGTGTATTCGCCGAACGGCATCGGCCTATAATCCGCAAGCCCAATACGGAGCGGATGTAATCTCCCGTATTCAATATGCCTCAACCCCCGAGACTTTACTGCAGCTTCACCAAGTACTGATTACCGCCATTAATCAGCTTTTGTTTGAGATGGTAAAGGCGGAAGAGATCCCGCTTGATGATATTATTCAGCTTAATCTGGTCGGCAATAGCTGTATGGCCCATTTGGTGATGAAGGTCAATCCGACCGGACTGGGCCAAGTACCTTTCGAACCGGTTTTTAAAGAGCTGCTGGAATTTAATCCGGCAAAGCTTGGCATCAAAATGAATTCACAGGCTCGGGCTTTTTTATTGCCGGGGATTGGGGGCTTTGTCGGCTCGGATATTTCGGCCGGAATTTTGGCGTGTCGGTTAACCCCATCCCGTCGGGAGCTGTTCATCGATATCGGCACCAACTGTGAGATGGTGCTAAGCGGTTTCGGCAAGATGCTGGGATGCTCGACCGCAGCTGGGCCCGCTTTTGAAGGAGCAACTATCGCCTGTGGCATGCTGGCAAGGCCCGGCGCTATTACCGATATTGTTTTGGATCCGCAAGCCGTGAAAGTAATGACTATCCAGGATGGAGCCCCGGAAGGGATCTGCGGCACGGGCCTGATCCGGATCATGGTTGCGCTCCTACATAAAGGCATCATCGCCGAAAGCGGAGGTTTTGCGCCGGAGCTGAGCCATCCCTTTTTCGACCGGGTAGCTCAACGGTTTTATCTGGTAAGGAGCGATTTTCATCCCATTTATCTCACCCAGCAAGATATCCGGCAGTTTCAATTGGCCAAAGGCGCCATCCGCTGCGGGATTGAATTGTTGTTGAAACATTTGGCCCTTTCGGCCGGGGAATTAGAAATCATTTATCTGGCCGGGGCCTTTGGAACTTATCTCAATCCTGCCGATGCGATATTTCTCGGCCTGCTTCCGCCGGTTCCATTGGAGAAAATCCGGGCGGTCGGCAATACAGCCGGTACCGGAGCCGTCCTAAGTTTGCTTTCCCAATCGACATTGAAGGATTTGGCAAGCAGGGTAAGGGATATTGAACATGTGGAACTGGCCGATGATCCGGATTTTACTGAAGCATTTACCAGCGCATTGGTGTTTGATACAAATTTACAAACGGATTGAACTAAACAGAGAGCAAATTTTTCTTGAAATTCCGGAACCCGGGAGTGAATTTTCTAACGGTTGAAAGGATTGTATGGACGAGAGAGAGAATTTTTTGAAACTGAGAGAAAATTTACACTACTGAAGAGAAAACAGGCGGAATCGTTTTTAAACCGGCACAACGGTTATGCAGGTTTAAAAAATGCTAGTGGAAATCTGTACAGTCGGAGTACAGACCGACGGAACCGTCGTGCAGATGTGCAAAACGCTAAAGAGAATTTACACTGCGGAGAGAAAAACGACGAAACCATCATGCAGATATATACTATATTTCAGCGATCACTCTGCAAGAAAGTCCTGAAAATTCGCTCATATTGACTGGAAAAGTATATACCGTAAATGATTTGTCGGTTGCTTTCTCTAGCACGAGGTCTAAATTATCCAGATTTTCAATGATATCCCGAATAAAACATAACAAAATCACCTTTTTCTATGCTATTTAAATTCTTTACTTTTACTTCTCCAGTTTGGCTGATATCAAATACTCCTCCATTATATTCTTCTTTCCATGTCAACAAGAGTATCAACATCCACACCTTCAGACAAATCCGCAAGGATTAATCAATCTTTGATCGTTTAGGAATAAAGGTAAAAATAGTTACTATTTTAGTAAAATAGTTGCCTTGCATTTGTTGCGATTTTGAATTATCTTAAAATTAAGGCTCGGAGTTCCCTGGCCGGATGGTTGACGCCCGGTGGGCAGAAATTTTACCATCGTTTCAGACGAGCCTTCATTCAAAAGGTGGCGCAAGAAGCACCCGAAAAATAAGGAGGAGAAAAATGAAAAAAGTAAGACTTTCGATCATTGCACTACTGGTGGTGATGTTGGCAGTAACCAGCGTATCGGTTGGCGCCGCGCCTAAGGTTACCTTAAAGTTTTGGCATCTCTGGACAACTCCGGCCGAAGCCAACAAAGTAGCCATTGATCAAGTACTGGCTAAATTCAGCAAAGCTTATCCTAATATTAAGGTTGAAGTGGATGCCGTAGAGAATGAAACCTATAAGACCAAGATTAAGACGGCCATTGCGGCCAACGAAGCTCCCGATGTTTTTTTTACCTGGGGCGGTGGCTTTACCCAACCTTTTGTAGATGCCGGGAAGCTCCTTGATTTGACTCCCTATTTAAAAGACGGCACTCGGAACCGTTTAATCGGGGGTGCTTTACAAAATCAGACCTATAACGGAAAAGTATATTCAATGCCCTTTTCGGTGTGGGCCGGTATCCTTTTCTGTAATAAAGAGTTGTTTGACAAATACAATGTTAAAATACCCGATACATTCAATCAAATGATTGCTGCTGTGAAGGTTTTCCGGGCTAAAGGGGTTACTCCGATCGAGGTCGGTGAAAAAGACCGCTGGCCGGGTATGTTCTATCTGAATATTTTAGCCATCCGGACGGCCGGTTCCAAATTGTGCAACGACGCTTTGGCCAAGAAAGCCAGCTTTAATCAACCCGCCTTTGTTCAATCCGTAGCATTGTTAGATCAGATGGTCAAAGCGGGAGCCTTTGACAACGGATGCTTAGGGATTACCCGTGACGAATCCGAAGCCAATTTCCGGATGGGTAAAGCGGCGATGTATTATAACGGAAGTTGGGTCTCGGGTTCCCTGAATGAAAAAGAAGCTCCGGCTGTAGTCGGAAAAATCGTCGTCAAGAATTTCCCGACGGTTACCGGTAGAAAAGGCGAACCCAATGGGTTCCTGGGCGGCGCAGTCGATGCCTTTGCGGTCAGCGCCGATACCAAATATCCGAAAGAGGCGGCAACTTTAGCGAAATTCATCGCGGAGCAGCAGGCAACCATTGGTTATCAGGTGGGCGCCTTATTGCCGGCCTGGAAAGTGAAAGCGGATGAGTCGAAACTTC
>DNPQ01000263.1 GCA_003501335.1 Bacillota bacterium | reverse complement strand
GAATTGGCTTTCTTCTTTTTAGTATTGACAATGATTGTCTCGGTTCTGGTAGAGCGGCCTATTTGCCGTTATGTTTGCCCATTGGGCGCTATTTTTGCTTTAACATCCCGCTTGGCGGTTTTCAAAATGCGGGCGGATGCCGGTACTTGTATGGTATGCGGAAAATGCACCGGCGGAGATTGCCCGATGAATGGGATTGAAGCCGTTAACACGATCACTGATCTACCAAGGGTCAATAATTCGGAATGTATTTATTGTTTGCGGTGCCAAGATTTTTGCCAGCGGGAGGCTTTACACGTTTCGATCCGTCGAATTGATAAAGTAGCCGACCGTTGAGAGATTTACCGGGAGTGTATCCATGCCTTCAGTTCGATCGAAATTAACAACGACTGAAAAATTTAATTTCCAGCAAATACCGACTTGGGTTGCCGAAGTAGCGAAGCGGCTGATGGATAATAATTTTCAAGCTTTTTTAGTCGGGGGAGCGGTCCGGGATTTATTGTGGGAAAAAGCGCCCAATGACTGGGACCTGGCAACGGATGCATTACCGGACCAGATAGCCTCATTATTTTCCAAGACCATTGCGACTGGTGAAAAATTTGGGACTATCACTGTAATTTGGAACGGTCATCAAACAGAAATTACGACATTGCGGGAAGATTTAGCATATATTGATGGCCGACACCCACAAGAGCTCCATTTTACCAAGGATATTCTGGCCGACCTGGGCCGGCGAGATTTTACAATCAATGCGATAGCTTACGACTTTTTAAATCAAGAATTGGTTGATCCTTTCGGCGGCAAAAACGATATCCGCAAACGTCTTCTCAAGGCTGTAGGTGATCCCAAACGCCGTTTTCGCGAGGATGGTTTGCGGATGTTTCGCTTTTATCGGTTTTTAGCTACATTGGAATTGAGGCCTCATCGCCCAACCGAATGGGGCCTCAATTCAAGCTATGCTACAGGTGTGAGCTTGGAACGGATCCAAGAGGAATTTAGTAAGCTGCTAGTAAGTCCGGGGGTTGACCGCGGTCTTCAAGGGCTAAAAAAAAGTAATTTATTGAATGCCTTTCTACCCGAACTAATCCGGCTGGATGAAGTAGATAAGCAAGGATTCACTAGGCATGCCTCAAATTCTTTATGGGAACATTCCAAGATGGCTACTGTAACGATCCGTCCCCAGCTTCATTTACGGTTGGCTGCCCTTTTCCATGATATCGCCAAACCTTTGACCCAAAGTATGGATAAAACCGGAGTCCATTTTTATGGTCATGAAAGGGTAGGCGCTGAGCTAGGAAAAAGTATTTTAGAACGACTGCATTATCCTCAAAAAATCATTCAGAGGGTAACGATTTTAATCCATAATCATATGTTTTATATTGATCGCCAATCCAGTGATGCTGCAATCCGGCGTCTGGCCGCTAAAGTCGGTCCCGAAATGATTTTTGATCTCCTTGAGCTGAGGAGAGCCGATATCGTTGCGACAGATTCACGGATACGAAGTATCAATTACCAGACCTGGGAGTCTTGGCATGAACTATACCAAAGAATCACTCTAGTTTTATCCCCTGAGAACCAATATAATCCGTTCCAATTGGTTATTAATGGCCAAGATTTGATTGAACAATTTCAGTTAGCCCCAGGTCCCGTTATCGGTGAGATTCTCAGTTATCTAAAAGAACTAATTCTGGAGGAACCTTCTCAAAATCAAAAAACGATTTTGTTGGAGCTGGCCCGGAATTATCTTGATTCTAAAAATACGTTACATTAATTATTCAAGGCCATTAGAATCAAATTCCACGATTTAAAAAAAGTAAAAAATGAAATGACCAATCATTGTTCCAAACGAAGCTGATTTTCAATTTGATGAATATCCTGTTTAAACTCTTCCGGCAAGCGATGAAGGATGTCTTCAATATCACGTTTGGCTTTTAAACTATCGATGACACCGGAAACAATGATTCGGCCCCCTGTAACATGAATGCCGATCGGTAATTGGTTGAGATAAGGATTGGCAGCAATTTGCTCAATAAAATGAATGGTTATTTGATCATCAATTTCAGTTGTTTGTTGGTTGAGCGAATTTTTAATATGTTTAACACCAGGAACTTTCATAGCCGCTTCTAAGGCTAAAGACGCCCGGCCCTCTGGAACTTTGCCAAATAAAGTAACCGTTCCGTGCTGGGTAATACTTTTAATGCGTCCGGGAATTAGATCGGGCACAGCCATCAAAGCGGATTGAACTTGATTATTTAAGCTGGCGTCATCTAAATTATCGGCCATTTTAAGGTGATTGATAACTACACGGACTCCCCGGGCTTTCGCAGCAGTTTCTACGGCCTCCTGAGCCTGGCTAAAATTTGAAACGCGGCCCATTAATTGCGCTTCACCACCGGTGACCTTGACGCCCACGGATACCGGGACCTCCGGATTGGCCAGGAATTCCTCAGCCACCTCGAAGGCTACATCAAAATCATCAATTTGGCCATCGGTACATACTGTAATATTATTTTCGATCTTTTTGACTCCGGGAATACTCCAGATTAATTCTTCCGCCTGAAGCTTTTCTTCAAGGACATCGACAATACCTTGGATTTGAACCGTTCCGGTTGGATATACCCGGGTTTTTAAAGCGTAAGGAGCCAACTGCGGATGAACACTGAGTTTTTGCTGAATTTTGGTTCCTAATTCCTCATCCATCCTATTTGTCATCGCACCCTCCTTCATAGAATTAGAGTTATTATTACTATTAAAGTATAGATTTAATTCGTGAGATCTTGCGGAAAAATTATTGTAAAATTTTGGATTTTACGGGTTGATTATAAAATGGAGAACATCTGCATTATTGAAGAGTCGACACCTTTCTTTATTAGCCGATAATTTCTGTTATGAGCTTCCGGAGATTATTTTCAAAATTTTGGTCATCATTTTTATTTCGTTTTGAAGGTCCTTTGGTTCGGCCACCGCTCCGTCGGTGTTTGGCCAAAATATCTCTCTCTTCCAATAATAAGTCAATGGTTGTGGATTCAAATATTTTGCCGGTTGGAGAAATAGCCTTGGCGTTTTTAGCCAAAACAATAGCTGCAAGGCCCCAGTCCTGGGTAACAATGATATCGCCAGAATGGGTCAAATTACTTACCATGATATCTGCCGCCTGCGATTCATTTCCGACAATATAGTGGTTGGGGCTATGAATTTGGTGATCAAAGGAAGCCACCGTAATCACTTCGTAATGATAGAATCCGGAGAGTTTCTCAATAATCTGCAGGCAATTTTTAGGACAAGCATCAGCGTCGATAATGATGCGGAAATTAGTCAAAGTCATGATACCTCACAATTTTATTGAACTTTTTGTTTACCCATGGTATAATTTTACTAATTTAATGAACGTTTTATATTGCCAACAACGATGATGAGGAAAAGTACAAACATTTAGCATAATACAGCGAGCCCTGGTTAGTGTGAAAGGGTTTATGAAATTGTTTGGAAGTTCGCCTCTGAGTTGCCTGCTGAATCCCTTACTTATTGTATCAAGATTTTGGGTATTAGGCCAGGCCGGATTTTCCACCCGTTACATTTGGAACGG
>DNPQ01000016.1:2684-3852 GCA_003501335.1 Bacillota bacterium | reverse complement strand
TTCCGCCAAGACAACCCTGGTCCAGCTGATACCCCGCCTTTATGATGTGACAGAGGGTGAGCTTTTGGTTGGCGGGCATAATGTCAGGGAATATAAACTAGAAAAGCTCCGCAGCGATGTGGCCATGGTCTTGCAGAAAAATGTGCTTTTCTCCGGCACCATCCGGGAGAACTTGAAATGGGGCAATGACAATGCCGGCGAGGCGGAGATCATCGAAGCCTGCAAAGCCGCTCAAGCCCATGACTTCATTAGGTCTTTCCCGGACGGATATGAAACCCAGTTGGGCCAAGGCGGGGTGAATGTTTCGGGCGGTCAGAAACAGCGGCTTTGTATTGCTAGAGCTTTATTAAAGAAACCGAAAATCGTCATTTTGGATGACTCGACCAGTGCGGTGGACACGGCAACGGACAGCAAAATCAGGGCGGCTTTTCGGAAAAAGCTTACTCATACTACAACGATTATCATTGCGCAACGGATCACGTCCGTATGGGATGCGGATAAGATCATCGTGCTTGACGAAGGAAAAATCAACGGTTTTGGAAATCATCAGGAATTATTGCAGAATAATCAGATTTATCGGGAAGTTTACCAGTCGCAACAAAAAGGAGCTGATGACAGTGCCGGGCCCGATGGACAGAGGTAAAGTGGTTGCAAAACCTAAAAATGCTTTGAAGAGCCTGAAACGAATTTTTAATTATATCGGCCAATATAAGGGAAGGTTTACCCTGGTGGTTTTGGCGATTATCGTCAGCGCCGGCGCTCAAATTACAGGCACCGCCTTATTACAAAAGGTGATCGATAACTACCTGGCTAAGCTGGTCCGGCTTGGATATCAACCGGCCATTATGAGCGGTTTTATCAAAACTTTAGTGCTGATGGGAATGATTTACTTTTTGGGGATGTTGGCTACTTTTGCCTACAGCCGGTTGATGCTGACTATCTCAACCGGGACTCTGTATAAAATCCGGACGGATTTATTTATTAAAATGGAAGCGCTCCCCATTCGCTATTTTGATACCCATACCCATGGCGAATTGATGAGCCGTTACACCAATGATACCGATACTATCCGGGAGATGCTTTCCAACAGTGTGGCTAATTTTATTGCCTCCGGGATCACAGTTATCAGCGCTTTCGGGATGATGCTCTATTATAGCTGGCAACTGAC
>DNPQ01000016.1:0-2407 GCA_003501335.1 Bacillota bacterium | reverse complement strand
ATTTTAGTGGTGATTTTTTTGTATGCGATGCTTACAATCATTAAAAAGATCGGCGGCAAGAGTCAGGTTTATTTTAAGAATCAGCAGGCCGAATTGGGTACGGTGAACGGGTTTATCGAGGAAATGATTGAAGGGCAGAAAGTTGTCAAAGTTTTCTGCCATGAAAAGTCCGCCAAAGAGCAATTCCGGGTTTTAAGCCAAAAGTTATGCGAGGCGGCAACCAGCGCCAATACGTTTGCCAATATTTTGATGCCGATCATGGGCAATATGTCCAATATTCTCTATGCAGTGACGACGGTATCCGGAAGTATTTTGGCGATTGAGGGTATCCTGACCACGGGTACTGTGGTGGCGTTCTTACAGTTGACCCGGAATTTTTCGTTTCCCATTACCCAGATGTCCCAACAGTTCAATACCGTGCTTTCGGCGCTAGCCGGGGCTGAGCGGATATTTGAAGTGATCGATACCCAGCCGGATAAGGATGAAGGGTATGTAACACTGGTTTGTGCGAAAGTCGCTTCAAACGGATCTATTGAAGAGACTTCCCATTATACCGGCCATTGGGCCTGGAAACATCCGCATAAGGCGGAAGGAACCGTTACCTATCAACTGCTGGAGGGTAAGGTTGAGTTTGATAATGTGGTTTTTGGATATGAGCCCAATAAAGTTGTACTGGATGGCATCAGCCTTTATGCAAAGCCGGGGCAAAAAATTGCTTTTGTCGGTTCGACGGGAGCCGGTAAAACGACGATTACCAATTTGATCAACCGGTTTTATGATGTTCCGGACGGTAAAATCCGCTACGACGGGATCAATATTACCAAGATTAAGAAAGGGGACCTACGGCATTCACTTTCCATGGTCCTGCAGGATACTCACTTGTTTACCGGGACCGTCATGGAAAATATCCGGTATGGAAAGCTGGACGCCACTGATGAGGAAGTCATCAAAGCGGCGAAACTCGCCAACGCTGATTCCTTCATCCGCCACTTGCCCCATGGCTATCAGACCCTATTGACCTCGGACGGCGCCAATTTATCCCAGGGCCAACGCCAATTGTTGGCGATTGCCCGGGCAGCTGTGGCCAATCCACCGGTTTTAATCTTGGATGAGGCGACTTCTTCGATTGATACCCGGACGGAGGCCTTGATTGAAAATGGGATGGATCAATTGATGAAAGACAGGACGGTCTTTGTCATCGCCCACCGGCTATCCACGGTGCGCAGCTCCAATGCGATCATGGTCCTGGAACAGGGTAAGATTATTGAACGGGGCAACCATGAAGAACTTTTGGCCCAAAAGGGAAAATATTATCAGCTTTATACGGGTATGTTCGAGCTGGATTAACGGGATTGGACCCCGATTCACAGGATTAACGAGATTAGCAGGATTGAAAAGATTGAAAAGAGGATTTATAGTTTTTACAGAATTAGGATGATATGAAGTTTATTGATGTGAATACATGGGGCCGATTTTTTAGATAAATTTCTATTATTGTAGATATCTTTCCTAGTTTAGGAAGGATATTTTTTTGAGGAACTATAGAATAGTTTATCCTTTAGTAGGAGAAATCGTGGCTTATAATATCAAAACTGGTTTGTTATTGGGCCCCCATTTTGCCGTAACAGCCGGATATCGGGGTTATAAAGTAGAAGACGAATTAGAAAATTGATGTTAATGATCGGTACGATCATAGTGAAATTACCACAAATAGGTTCAATGGTTTGACACTTGGAATGGAATTAGAATTTTGATAGGGGTTTTAGGGTAAATCAAAAAGCACTGCAGATAATATTCTGTCCAGTGCTTTTCTTGTTCTAGTACGTAAATGGCAATAAAATTTTAAATAGAATATCATGAAAGAAATCTTTTATCATCAGGAAAACAATTTCATTAATTCCATTGCATAAATCTGATGTCCGGTGATGGTCGGATGATTCAAGGTGTTAGCCAAAAGAAGGGTAATATCGATTCCCTGTTTCTGAATCTCCTGCCAGGTACTATAGGTATCGGCTATACAAAACCCGAATTCATTGGCTATTTTAAGCATGAGCGATACCCGTTGATCCAGGGTGCCTTTCATGCCTTCAGAAACCAGATTGGGGGTGATGAAGATGACATCGGCCTGGGTGTCATTTTTAAGCCGGATTGCGATTTGCCGTAGATTTTTTTCATAGAGATTCACATCCTCAGGCCCATTTAAGCTGGCGTTTAACAGGACGAGGTCGGGAAAGTACCGGATCACATCTCTTTCAATCCGGGTATTCATGCCAACAACGCTGTCTCCGGAAATACCGGAGTTTACCACACTGACCGAGGTTCTTTCATATTTTTCGGAGAGCATGAGTTTGAATACTTCATGATAGACATTGCCGATATCGGTAATGTGTTCTACCGGCTTGGCGTC
>DNPQ01000212.1 GCA_003501335.1 Bacillota bacterium | reverse complement strand
AACAAACAGCATTGGCGGAACAAGTTCGGTCACTGGCAAAGCAACTGCACAAAAGTGCCGAAGAGTTGGCAGAGTCCATTGCCAAGTTCCAAATTTAAATTTGAATGCTTGGGGTGAAGTAGACAATATTTTTCTTGTGATTTTAATTATCCTGTTTGGTTTTAAAATAGTTCTATAAGTTATAAGCCTTTAGTTTATACTAAGGGCTTATGTTTTTTTCTTTTATTGGAGTAATCATGATGATGAAACAGGAATTCTCACAGCTATAGCGAATTTATAATAACATAATTTTAAAACAGAGTGTTGACATTGGATTCATCGAAAGTGTATTTTTACGATCTGCATACAAAACCTGATGTTTCGTTATGAGAGAGTCAAAGATGGCCGAATTTGATATAGATGCGATCTGCATTGAGCTTTTAGCTCTTGCAGATTTATTTTTTAAGTATATTATTGATGGTTTTTAAAATTTAAATGTATTTTGAAATAAATTAAGCGCTTATAGGATATATTGAAAAATTGCCTAATTATAATATAAAGGAATGAAATCAAGAGGAGATCAATAAGGATGAAACAATTCAATTTTTTTAAGAGCCGATTGATGGGAATGAAACGACTGATTGAGACAAATTTGACGGATTCTTCAAGCAAGGCTATGAATTTGACCAACAAATTATCCATTCGCAATCGCTTGATTTTTTTCTTTTTACTGGTGTCCTTGGGCCCAATGCTGATTGTTGGAACAATCTCCTACATAAGTTCCAGAAGTGCGATTAATAGTAAAATAGCAAAATATTCTCAAAAGGGACTTTCTCAAACTATTCAAAATTTGGAAATTAAATTGCAAGGAATTGAGGATATTTCCACACAATTTATTGCAGTTCCTCAATATAATACAATATTAAAAGAATATGTTGAGGCGCAAGATTCTTTCGATATGGTTACAAAAGGACGAGCCGTCGATGATTTGATACAATCCATTGCTTTTTCCCATAATGAAAACGGTTCCATTTTATTTATGTCAATTCATGATCCGACCCAATTCGTAGTAAGTAATAGTCTCGATCTATCCAGTGATTGGCTGAGAGCTCTTCGAAAGTCCCAATTTTATAAGAATATATTAAATCAACACGGCAGAGCTGTTTGGTCGCCGGTTAAGTTGAATCACAAGGATACACAGATCGCGATGGGGCGTGTTATTAATGAACCAAACGTCGGCCAGCCATTGGGTGTAATGATTATCTTCCTGCAAGAAAATATATTAAGTAATACGATAAATGCGATCATGGGATCCAATATCGAAAGTAATATCACAAATGATTTTACAATGATTGTGGACAATACAGGTTTGATTATGTTTAGTCCTTTTCCGAAAGATATCGATAAAAATATTTCTACATTACTTAGCAGCCCCAGAAAAATTCGTCCATTATTAACGGATGAAAAGGATAATGATAGTTTTCTGGTTAAATTAAAAAATTGGCAAGTGCGAATCATCGGCCAAAAGATCGGTGACCGGAATTGGTATATTTTAAATGTTGCGAAAACTTCCTATCTATATTCGGAGAGTAATCTGGTGGGTTTGCTCACATTATGTTTAGGAGTATTTTTTGGCATAATTGCTATTGTCATTTCGATAGCTATTGCCTTAAGCATTTCCAATCCCTTAAACCAAGTCATTGACGCCATGCAACGGGCTGAAAAGGGTGATTTAACCGTTAGGGCCAATATCAAACGCCAGGATGAATTGGGCTTTTTGGGTGTTACGTTTGATCGTATGATTGACCAAATCGGCGCTTTGCTAAAAGAGACTCAAAAGGCGATTGAAGCAGTATCAGAACATAGCACGGTTCTCGATGAAAGTGCTGATCAATCGGTTAAAGCAGCGGAATCTGTAGCGGCGGCAATGGAAGAAATCAGTAAAGGAACAATGGAACAAACCAGTGAAGCTGAGAAATCTTCTACAACTATGAATGATTTAGCCTCCCAAATTGAAGTGGTGGTTTCCAAAGCAAGCGAAGTGGAAGAGATTTCGGGTTCTACCCGTGATTTGAGCCTGAAGTCAAAAGATGCGGTCGATCAATTGATCCAGAAAACCTTTGAAACCGATCAAATTACTGAAACGATTATCAAAAATATCATAGATTTACATAGTAGTGCTGATAGGATACGCCAAATCACAGAAGTAATTACTGGAATTGCTGAACAAACGAATCTCTTAGGGCTGAATGCTTCTATTGAAGCGGCGCGAGCAGGTGAAATGGGTCAAGGTTTTGCCGTCGTTTCCGAAGAAATTAATAAACTGGCCTTACAATCACGGGATGCTGCTAAAACGATCAATAATATTCTACAGGAAATTCAAATGAAAACTGAGGTTTCAACAAAAACAGCCCAAGAGGCCCATAAAATTTTGGAGGAACAACGAACTGCAGTTAATTCAGCGCAGCAAGCATTTACGGAGATTACGACAGCCACGGGGAATATCATTGCCCGGATTATTTTTATGAATCATTTGATTAATAATATCAACCATAGTAAGGAACATACGATTCAATCGATTATGAGTATTAGCTCAATTTCTGAAGAAACTGCAGCCTCGGCTGAGGAAGTTTCGGCTTCGTCGGAAGAGCAAACAGCTTTGGCCGATCAAGTCCGGATGCTCGCTCAAGAATTGCGGAATAAGGCGGAAGAGTTAGCCGCAGTCATCCGTAAATTTCAAGTTTGAGCAGTATCCGGTAAGCACTCCATCCCAATGCGGTCCAATAATGAAAATCCTTGAAGCGTAACAAATAATAACCGAAATTAATTATTCGAAGCTAAAGGAAAATTAAGATCAAAAATCGAAATGTTATACGAAAATAAATGAAGGAAGGAATGATTCCTATGGCAGAATTTAATCGTGAAGACCATCCCCATCGTCGCCGTAATCCCCTTACCGGCGCTTGGGTTTTAGTATCGCCCCACCGGACAAAACGTCCCTGGACTGGCCAGATTGAAAAACCTGTGCCTGATAATAAACCAGAATATGATCCAGGCTGTTATCTTTGTCCCGGTAATGAACGAGCTGGTGGTTTTAAAAATCCTCAATATACGAATACTTTTACTTTTGTAAACGATTTTTCAGCCTTACTGGCGGATACCCCAGATGGTGGTAATGATGACCTTTTCTTTAAAACTGAAAGTGTGCGCGGACTTTGTAAAGTTTTGATATTTTCGCCGTCCCATCGCTTAACTCTGCCTCAAATGGAAGCGGCTGATCTTTTAAAGGTCGCTGAAATGTGGCAAAAAGAATTTAAAGAACTTAGTGTATTGCCGGACATCAATTACATCCAAATTTTCGAAAATAAAGGTGCCATGATGGGTTGCAGCAATCCACATCCGCATGGCCAAATTTGGGCTTCCCAAAGCATCCCGGATGAGATTGTTAAAAAATGCAACTCCCAAGCGGAGTATTTTAAAAAGAATAAGCGGCCGCTGCTATTGGATTATGTAGAACAAGAGCTGAAAAAGGATGAGCGGATCGTTTATGCAAATGAAGGCTTTGTAGTGTTGGTTCCATTTTGGGCTGTGTGGCCCTATGAAGCGATGATCGTTCCTCGTAAACAATTGAGTACGATTGCTGATTTTTCTGAAAGTGATTTGAAGCTTTTGATGGATGCTGTTAAGGTATTGACCGTGAAATACGATAATATGTTTGAAACCTCTTTTCCTTATTCGGCCGGTATGCATCAAAGCCCTTGCGACGGGGAAGATCATCCGGGATTTACCTGGCATATGCTTTTTTATCCTCCACTGCTCAGAAGCGCAACGATCAAGAAATTTATGGTCGGTTATGAACTTTTGGCCGAGCCCCAACGGGATATTACCCCGGAAGCCAGCGCCAAAAAGTTGAAGGAACTTTCGACCCGGCATTATCTTTTAAAGTAGTTCTGTAGAATGAAAGAGACTGTCGTCAAAGTTCTTTTAAACGAAAATATTCCAATATATCGTAACAGTTTAATAAAAAATTTTTACTTTGAACAATTTTTTAGGTTTAAATTGGATTGAGAGAACCTGATAAACCAGGCTAATAACAAGTTATCGTTATAAAAATTTTTTTGGTTAAAAAGCTGGAGGATAGTTCCTTAATTTTTTTAAATAGCCCATCGATAATCATTAATTATTATCGATGGGCTTTAATTTGTTATGATTTGATTGGATAGCATCTTACTTATAAAAAATGATGTTTTAGGGTTTGTTTAAAAATCAGTCATATTTATCAATATTCTTTTATATCATTGAGCCTCAATGGAGATTGTAAAATGGTTTCAACTGCTTGCCGGAGATTTTCACAATAATAATCAGCAATAACGTCATGTTCTCCGAGTTTGATTGTATGACATCCGGCGGAAGCGCCTGCCAGGATGTCCGGTTCACGATCCCCGATCATCCAGGATAACTTGAGGTCGATTTGGTGTTTTTGAGCGAGATGCAGGAGCATACCGGGTTTTGGTTTACGGCACTCACAGGGGTGATGATAATGGGGACAATAAACAATGTCGTCAATATGGGCATTTGCTGTTTGAAGTTGCTGCTTTAGGCAGGCATGGATGTTCTCTAAATCCCGGCTTGTAAAATAACCAAGTTCGATGCCTCCTTGATTGGTTACAATGAAAGTCGGAAAATGCGCATCGTTTAAACGCCGAATCGCCTGAGCCGTCCATGAGTATAGTATTAAATCCTCCGGTTTGTTAACCAATTTTCGATTGTCATTAACGACACCATCGCGATCTAAAAATACAGCTCCTTTATTTTGCAAAGAAAACAAGCTCCTTTTATTGGAGAGTTTTTAAGATGAAAGTACTTTCTTTCAATCATATATAGTATGTTCAGGAGAGCTAGACTTTTTATAGAATTTTTTCCCTCCACTATTGTACAAAACCCCCCGACACTAGCTCTAAAATCCCGGAGGGCCCATGAAACGTATAGGCAACATTCGAACTTGTTTATTTTTCAGCACATTCGACATCGGTCAACCATTTTTCCCGAAAAGCAAACGGTTGGTAATGGTCAATAGAAGCCAAGGCTTCGGAGGCATTGTTCACCACTTGATATAGCTGTTTGCAATCGGATTTCGCAAAGCGCTCCTCAAAAAATTGATCGAATAGCGCTAGCAGATGCTGGTAAAATCCATTGGTATTTAAAAGGATGACTGGTTTATTATGATATCCTAATTGTTTAAGAGTAATAATTTCCAGGACCTCTTCAAGAGTTCCATATCCGCCGGGTAAGGCGATAAAAGCATCCGACTTTGAGTCCATGGCGGCTTTACGCTCTCTGAGACCTTCCGTTACAATGAGTTGATCGCAACTCTCATAAACGACTCCCGGTATATTTAAAGCTTTAGGGATCACTCCAATTACTTTGCCATTGTTGTCATGGACTGATTGGGCCGTAGCGCCCATAAGGCCTAAAAGTCCTCCGCCAAATAGCATTGTATCTCCCCGCAAGGCGATTTGTTTGCCAAGTTCCCTGGCAGATTCGAAGTACACTGAATCAATATTGCAACTGGAAGATGAATAAACGCAGATAATTATGATAACTCAACCTCCTATCCTCGGTCACCATTCTTCTATGGAGTCCCCAAAAGGAATTAAAATTATTACAATCCTTTTTAGAGAGTTTATACTAAATTTTATCAACATTCAAGTCTTTTCAATAAGGAATATTTTTATAAAGT
>DNPQ01000104.1 GCA_003501335.1 Bacillota bacterium | reverse complement strand
AAATAAACATCGTTCCCTGGGGTTTGTTAATCTTCCAACCGATTTCACCAAAACCATCGGCTATGAGATTACGCCGAATTTCATAGGCCCGTACAGTTTGGACAACACATTCTTGCGAGCCGTTTAAGGCTGCAATGGCTGCTTTCTGAATGGGAAGGAAAATACCATAGTCCAAATGAGACTTCAAGGTGCGGAATCTTTCAATAATTTTCCTGTTTCCCAGGGCAAAAGAAATCCGGCAGCCGGGCATATTATAGGTCTTGGAGAGGGAGTTGAACTCAATCCCCACATCTTTAGCACCAGGAACTGCTAAAAAACTGCCACCCTTTTTACCATCATAAACCAGTTCACAATAGGCATTGTCGTGGAGCACAATAATATCGTATTTTTTAGCGAACCAGACCAGTTTTTCATAGAAGTCATAGGGAGCCGTTGCAGTGACCGGATTGTTGGGATATGAAACAATCATCAGTTTCGCTTTTTGAGCGACAGAGGCCGGGATCTGGTCCAAATCAATTACGTAGTTATTAGCTTTCAGTAAAGAAATGGGATAAAGCTCAGCTTCAGCCAACTGCGGTCCGGTGCTGAAAATCGGATAACAGGGATCCGGGGTCAGGACAAGATCGCCGGGATTGGTAATAGCCAGGGAAATATGGGACAATCCGTCCTGAGAACCGTTCATGGCTAAAATTTCATCGGTTTCCAGATGGACCCCGAAGCGCCGCTGATACCAATTTTGAACCGTTTCTGTCAATTCCGGCAAATCACGAATGGCATAGATATAGTTCTCCGGTTTGGCCGCTTCTTCTTGGAGCACTTTCATAATATGAGGAGCAGGGGGCAAATCCGGAGTGCCAATACTGAAATTGATAATTTGACGGCCTTTTGCCAATTGTTCTTGCTTTCTTTGTTCTAGCTGGGCAAAAATCGCCGAAGATAATCCATTGGTGCGTTTTGAAAATTCCATGATGATCTCCTGTAATTTTAGATTGATAGAAATTGGTTTTTGATCGATTGGTATTCGTCTACAATATGTGATTGCCAGATGATGAAGTCCTTAATTTCGGGATCTGTAATGAGCAGCTGAAAGGTCTGACGAATTTTTATCACAAACTGTCGGTCGAGTTCAGAGCGGGAAAGTGTTCTTGCTAACGGGCATAGAGAGGATGCTCTGGGATCCATCTGAATTATCAAAGTATTTTTCAAAGTCAAGTATGGAACAAGGGGAAAAATCCGGCAAGCCAGAGGCCTTCGGCTTCGCATACATTTTCCATTACAAACTGCCAGGAAACAGGAATAATCACCCATATGAAGCGGTGAAGTTTTTAAAAAAGAGTTCCTTGCTTGAAGCTCTTCTTCCCCGGGATAAAGATACATTCCCGATTCCTTTTCGATTCCCTCACAGCAGGCCTTATTACATAGTTTGCCGCAGTCTTTTGATAAAGGCGTGACAGTTTGTAAAATTTTATAAGCCTCTGAATATAAAGCTGCTTTCTTCATTGTTAATGTACTCTATTAAGTTATCTTTTTTTATGTTAAGTTAGTCTCAATTTTTTTACTTTTCGACTTTGAGGATAAATTCCCTGCTGCTTATGGAAATTAAAAAGCAGGGATTAAAAAGAGGGAAACCTATTTTTTAGACGAATTATTTAATTTTTAAAGCGATTGTTGAATAATAACGACTGCAAACTATATTATAAATCCATCATGGATGTCATCGGGAGAAAAAATGCTATCATTTCAGTCCTTCTTTGATTTAATTCTTCATCTGGATCAACATCTGAGTGTTTTTATTCATCATTTTGGTCCATGGTCTTATCTGGCATTTTTTTTAATTATATTTTGTGAAACCGGTTTGGTAGTTGCCCCGTTTTTACCAGGCGATTCTCTGATTTTTACGGCTGGAGCCATTGCCGCAACGGCTTCAGTTCTCAGGGTGGACTGGTTGTTCTTTATTTTTTGGTTTGCCGCCTTGTTCGGAGATACAACCAATTATTGGATTGGTTATTTGTTGCGGATCCATGTATTTAGCGGAAAAAGGATTCCTTTCATCCAAAAAGCTTATCTGGAGCGTACCCAATTGTTTTATCAAAGACATGGAGGCAAAACAATCGTTTTAGCAAGATTTATTCCCATCATCCGGACTTTTGCCCCATTTGTCGCTGGCGTCAGTGAGATGGCGTATTGGCGTTTTTTGTTTTATAGTGTAATTGGAAGTATGGCTTGGATTACACTTTTTGTTTTCGGAGGTTATTTTTTCGGTAATTTATCCATTGTAAAGGCTCATTTTTCCATCGTAATCATTGGAATTGTATTGATATCCTTATTGCCGGCGCTTATTGAACTTTTGGGGCATAACCTTCTGCCAAAAAGAAATAGAGAGAATAAATGATAAAATATTTAAGATAATTTTATCGAGAAAAGCAGTTGTACCCAGCTAGATCAACTCTTGCTATTCCTTATTTGGCTTGACGGATCTTGCAAAATAATGTTAAAATATTCATTGCTAAGAAAGTAAAAGATGGAATAATCCGGAATATTGGTGACAATTGATTATTCCGGATATTTTTGTTCGTTTTGATTTTTACAATAATGCGTTTTTAAAATTCCTTGGCAAAAAAGAATACTAATGGTTATTTTACATACCATTAAAGGAGTATTCATGACTGGTTTTAGTTTGAAAACATTGATCTTATCTTTACCTTGGATTGTACTCGGCTTGGTGTTTCATGAATTTTGTCATGCACTGGTTGCCAGCCGTCTGGGTGATCCAACTCCCGGGCAAGAGGGAAGATTAACGCTGAATCCTTTGGTACATATTGATTTAATTGGTTTTTTGGCTTTGGTGTTTTTACGGGTGGGTTGGGCAAAACCGGTTCGGATTAATCCCCGTTATTATAAAAATCCCATGAAGGGGATGCTTCAAGTATCCTTGGCCGGGCCAGGGGGAAATTTTTTATTGGCATTGTTTTTTGCAATTATCATTCGCGCCATGATTTATTTTAATGTGAGCTCTTGGTATATTTCTTATATGGATTTGGGTTTGTGGTATACGATTATGCTTGGCTTTTTTAATTTAATACCGATTCCGCCACTTGACGGAGCAAAAGTTTTACGCTTTTTCATGCGTGGACAAATTGCTTATTATTTTGATCGTTTTGAAACTTATGGTGTATTTGTATTATTGCTTTTATTATTATTCAATCCATTTCAAGAAGCGCTTTTTACGATAGTGAATCTCAGCTCTTCAATACTTGCTGGCCATATGATACTATAAAGCGGGGTGAATGCCTTGGGGATAATCAAACGGATTGTAAACTCTTGGAGTAAAAAAAACAGCCCTGAAGATTTGGCCTTAATTGATTTTTATCTTGATGATCCTGGT
>DNPQ01000207.1 GCA_003501335.1 Bacillota bacterium | reverse complement strand
GAAAAGCGGCTAAAAAGGAGTTGGGGTCCGGTTGGGACGTTGTAAATTTACCACCATTCCTTTGCGCTTTATAAAAATCTGCATAAGAAAGTTCAATGCATTCCTTCTTAACCGTTTCACCCTGGCGGACATAAAGAGGAACCGGGATGATATGATAACTTTGATATTCATCCGACGTAAAGGAACAAGTGGTATCACTAATGATTTGAATCATAGAGAGCCTCCAAAATTTCAAAAAGAATATAATTATTTTTTATTTCTTGCAAAATTGGGAAAATCCTCTTTCGGGATGTTGGGTTGGCGGTAAACAGTTGGCGATGGATAGTTTGGATTATGTTAACCGTGATTTTGAACATTTTGAATGGGTATGGTTATTTGTTTTGAATCAAGAAGTTTGCCTGTAAGATGGCAATTCCGGTTGGACATGATTTTTGAAGTCCCCAGCCTGATTTGGGTTTAATTTGGAGATTTCTTTCAAAGAAAATTTCATGTATGATAGTAATTAAGAGTTTGAATGGAAAGAATATGTCACTTACAGGAGGGTCCCATTTGCAGATGTTTAGCAAATTGAAGCGTTTTCTGTACCAAGGTTCTATACCCGTAACTAAAGCGATTATGGTATTATGTGGTTTGTTTTTTTTGTTATATTATGTCTTTCAACTTTTAAATTATGGTTATCTCACTGATTTATTGATATTAAACCCTGCAGCTATCTTTCATGCGCCCTGGACTTTAATTACCTATCCTTTGGTCAATCCGGCGCCTTTGACTTTGATATTTGGCTTATTATGGCTGTGGTTTATCGGGGGAACGTTGGAACGAACCTGGGGCAGCTGGTTATATTTTTCTTTTTCAATACTGGTTACGATTTTGACTGGCGTGGCGATGTCGCTCGTAGCTTACTTCTTTCTGGGTGGGGATTTTAGAATCTTTGATCTTTGGTTGCCTTTAGTGGCAATTACTTGGGCTTGGTCTGGAGTATATCCCGATCAGGAAATGCTCTTTTTTGGAATTATCCCCATCAAAGCACAATGGTTAGCCTGGATTAATGCGGCTTTTATCTTCGTACAATATATGCGGGTCTTTTGGCTCATGGGCTTTGCAGCTGTCTGTGGCATTTTAGTGGTGTACTTATTCCGTGGAAAAGCGGTCGGCTATGGTCTGCGTTATTGGGCTTGGAACCATGGCTTTTCGTTAAGTGGATGGTTCCAGAGAAAGCGGCATGAAGCGAAGAAAAAAAGGTTAAAAGTTATTAAACATTAAGGAATTACCGGAAAAGAGGCTGCTTTGAAAAATTTTTCATCCATAAGATATCGGCAATTCGAGTTGGATTCTTAGATACTCTCGCTTTGGGATATCTTTCGATAGATGAAAAAATTTTTCAAAGCCTTTTTGATTATAGTATTTTTTGAAAGAATATCAGATATCCGATCATACATAAAGCGGATAAGATTAAAAAATACACCAATGAAGGATCATATTTGTCGGTGCGTCTCCGATGGCGGATTGAATTTAAAAAGAGACCGAGGCCGCTGATGACAAAAATTACGGTTAAAATGTAAAAATCAATATGATATAGTATTTTGCTCCACGCTGGTTTTAGATTAAGACTGAAACTAGTACTAAGAAAATTGCGAACAGTCGGCATAGCTAGGCAGGCGACGACGATCGCGGTAAAAGTTAAAATCCAACAGATAAGTGAAAATTTACCAATTGATTTCGTGATAACGTCAGGTTCTGAGCGCAAGTCTAATTTGATATCTTTTTTTTGTGCCATAATCTTCCTCCGAATAACGAAATTGTAAATGAATAATTTTTTATTCGACATTTTTTAGGAGATTCCTTTTTTAACACGATATTTCAAGCATTTTTATGGGCATGAGATTGACGATGAGAATTGGTAATGATAGAATCATGCGGTAGTAGAAAAAATTAATGTACACGCGGCGATGGAGGAACTCGGGATGTTTATCGCGGAAGGCTGGACAGATTATGAGTTAATGGATACCGGAAATGGAGAACGTTTGGAACGTTGGGGAAAGTATATTCTAAGGCGTCCCGATCCCCAAGTTATTTGGCCGGTGACCGAAAAGAGTGATGCGTGGGAAAATTATCACGCTTATTATCATAGAAGCAGCAGTGGCGGCGGCAACTGGGAAGTGCGAAAGCAAATGCCGGAGCGCTGGGTTGTTCATTATCAAGATTTAGCTTTCTACATAAAACCGATGGGCTTTAAGCATACCGGGCTTTTTCCCGAACAGGCCGCCAATTGGGACTGGTTTAGCCGACTCATTAAAGGGGCTGCCAGGGAAATTAGAGTTTTAAATTTATTTGCCTATTCGGGCGGAGCTACAGTGGCAGCTTCTAGAGCAGGAGCTGCGGTTTGCCATATTGATGCGGCTAAAGGAATGGTTGCGCTGGCGAAAGAAAATCTGCTGCTTTCAGGGATGAGTGACCGGCCGGTGCGGTTTATTGTTGATGATGTCTTGAAATTTGTACAGCGCGAAAAACGGCGCGGACGTCAATATGAAGGTATTATTATGGATCCCCCATCGTTTGGACGAGGTCCCAACGGGGAAGTATGGAAGATTGAAGATGAAATATACAATTTGGTGTCGGAATGTATTGATGTAATGGCTCCAGATCCCCTTTTCTTTGTTATTAATTCTTATACCACAGGCCTTGCTCCTGCAGTTTTAAAAAATATTCTGGCATTGACGGTGTCTCGTAAATTTGGAGGCAAAGCGTCTGCTGAGGAAGTCGGATTACCGGTAACAGCCTCTGGAATAACCCTTCCCTGCGGCGCCGCCGGGCGCTGGGAGGCTGGGCAATGAGTCCAGTGGTTCCGAAGATTCTGTTTGAGGACAACCATTTGTTGGTTGTGGAAAAACCGGTGAATACTCCTTCCCAAGCCGATGAATC